>CADCQX010000158.1 GCA_902803695.1 Oscillospiraceae bacterium | reverse complement strand
GAGGAGACTGAGGAGACTGAAGAAACAGACGAGACTGAAGAGACAGGATCCGGTAATGTTTCCGGCGGCAATCTCGGAGAAGTAGACAATGATGACTTTGATAAGTTGGTTGCACTAACGGATGCAAAGATCGTTGAGCCTTCAAGCTACATTGATATGGCATCCAACTCGGTAGCACTTACAGATGGAATAATCTTCTATGCTGAGGGTGACGAGATCAGTGATGTTATAGATCAGGCAAGCATAGCTAATTCTGCTATAGGTTCTTCACCGGCTTCTCAGTGGGATGAAGAAGACGTTGTTTCACTTATCGGTTTCTCTAAGGCAAATGCCGATGGTGCTCTTCCGACAACAGAGAGTATCATTATCATGGAATATCCGGATGCCAAGACTGCAAATGACGCGTTCAAGCAGATCACAACCTCATACACTGAGTCAGGTGTTGATATTGCCGATCTCAATTCTGATGAGTATAGTGATGACGGCAAGAGCGGATATTTCATCATCAACCTCGGTGCCGAAGAATACGCCAAATTGTTGGTTGAGAGCATGGGATCTGAAGCTACTGATGAAGATATCGAAATGTTCATGGAAATATTAGGCGACATGAAATTCGTAGTAGGTCTTTACCAGAGTGATAACAGAATAATCGAGTCAACATATATGGCTTTCGGTGAGGGCGATTCAGGTTTCATGACAATTCCGTTCATCATCGATGAGGGTTTTGACGATCCTTTCACTGTTAAGAATTCAGATGCTATGATGGATGCACTCACAGCATTGTTGGGTGGAGCTCTTTGATCTAATTTGATCTAATATGATGCTAAGAGGGTTTCCCTTCGGGGAAGCCCTTATTATTGCAGAATTTCGGGACTTAACAATATCTTTATATCTTCCAACACATTTCTTTAAGACTGGTTTGCGTCAAATTAACATTGGCTCCGTACAATCAAATCATAAAAAGGAATCATCGGAGGATATAAATTTGAGAGATCAAACACCAAAAGAAAACAACACCTTGATCAACTTTATGGCCATCATGTCACCCAGCTCAGGTATGATACTGGGCATTCTGATTCACAGGTTTTTCTCAGGACAGTCCGTGCTTGGGATCGCCCTCGGCGCGTGCATCGGCGCCATCATAGGAATATGTGCGTTCCTTGCAGTCAGAATGATCTTTTGCGGTAAGGCAAAGGCATGATCCTTTTTCCCGAAAAATCCCGCCTGCCTTTCTGTTGAAAAAACGTCTCATGTAAGTTATTGTAATCTTGTTGTCCGTAGGGAGATCACATAGAAAGGCAGAGAAAACAATGGAAATCAATCAAATGTATAACCGCGAGATCAAGGAAGCTATAGTAAATCATTCCATTAGCGTCCTTCTCGAAAACAATCTCATGACCCAGGCCGACTTCTCCACATTGGGTGTCAGCATGGGCTACATATTCACTCAGGAAAACGGAGATATAGAAGCACTTTTCAAAGTGACATTTTCGGACAAAAAATATTTCTTTGCAGTTCAAAAAGGCAAACTCATGTGTGTCAATATTGATGACGCCATGTTTGAACAGACCGTCGCATATATGAAGCAGAATCATCCTTGTCTTCTTAACGAGGATTTGCCGGAGACAAAGCTTCAGAAGAAGCGCCGCGAGAAGAACAACAAAATCGTATCAAAACAGAAGATCAGCACGGCAGATAAGCTCATGTCCAGATGGGATGATGACAAAATTACCCTTAAGGACAAAGAAGAGATCTGCAAGAGAATGCTCGCATGTTTTCAGGTGATCCAGATCGCATGTGATATCGGAAAGGGCAACTATCAGGAAGGCCTTGATTACTTTAAGCCGAAGCTCGAGGAACTGGGTCTTATGGATATGCTCAACAGCAAGGAGCAAAGGATCATAGACGGCATTTATTCGCAGCAGGATGCCATCGATCTTGACTGGGCCTATGAGGCATACTGGTCACTTTGCTGGGCGATGGGACTTGTTAAGGATATAAGCGACGCAGGTGAGATCTGTGACTGCAACAAGGCGATCACGATCGCAAGCTCGTGTAATAGTGTTGATGATCTTGTTAAGAAGTGTAAGCTCCGCAGCAAGGAAGAGATCCTTGATATGCTGGATCTGTATTTCAGATATAACTGGGCAGTTAATGATGCCAAGGTCAACCCGAATGCATCGATAGGCAAGCTCAATCCGTCCATCGTTATCGAGAGAAGAAGAGGCCTTGAGTGGCTGGTGTCCGATATCGCGGATTGGTATGAAATCGAAATGAGGGCGTAAACAAAAACACGCGTTTTGGTGTATAATATTCTAGTGGGTAATATGAGATGACGCTGAACTTTTCTCTGGGCAGGGGTTATTATGGCGCATTTGTATTACATGGTCTTATTTGGCATTTCACTGCTTTTGACGGCAGTTTATGTTTTGGCGTGGCGAAAGCATTATGATGCGAACATCACGTCCATTTTTATCTTGGTACCGATGGCCAATCTGGGTTATATCCTGGAGGTAACGGCGACCAGTGTTGATGTTTATACCATTGCGACGAAGATTGTATATTTGGGCGGATGTTTTCTGTCGTTCTTTATTACCATGGCGCTCCTGAATCTTTGTGAGATCAATATCAACAGGTGGGTCAGATTCCTGTTTTTCCTGACGTCTCTTAGTATTTACGGATTCGTTTTGACCATCGGTTTCAGGCCGTATTTCTATAAAAGCCTGGACGTTCAGACCGTGGCCGGAAAGACGGTCATTACGAGGGAGTACGGTCCGATCCATGCCATCTTCTATATCTACATGACGGTGATATTCATCGTCGGCTTTACGGCGATCATCTATAGTTTCATCAAGAAGAAACAGGTATCCAACAGCATCCTTTATCTTCTGGTACTTCCGGAACTTGTTTCGGGACTTTGCCTTTTGGGATATAAGGTCCTGGGAACGCCTATCGAGCTCACGCCGGGAGGATATGTTTTCGCGCAGTTCATGTATATACTTATCATCAACAGGATAAGCTATTACAAGGTCAGCGACGTGGTCGCGGATTCCATGGTGCAGACCGGTGACACCGGATTTGTGACGGTGAATCCGAAGCTTAGGTTCTTGGGCGCGAACGAGACTGCCAAGAACATCATTCCGGCGCTGAAGGGCCTTTCCATCGATCAGGATATAAGGAGCGTGGATGCGCTTAAGAAGAATATCGTGCATTGGATCGAGCACTTCGAGAAGGATCAGATCGCTGATAATCTTTTCGTCAGTAAAAACGAGCAGGGCGAGGAAAAGATCTACGCCGTGGAGACTGGATATCTTTATGACCGCTCGAAAAAGCGGGGATACAGGATCTACCTGTCGGACGACACCGAAAACCAGAGATACATCGAGCTTTTGGACAATTATAATAGCGAACTGCAGGATGAGGTCGAGAAGAAGACACGCCACATCGTGGACATGCACAACAACCTGATCATGGGAATGGCGACCATGGTCGAGAGCCGCGACAACTCGACAGGCGGCCACATCAGAAGGACCAGCGAGGGCGTAAGGATCCTTCTAAGCGAGATAAGGAAGGACGAGGCTTTCGGGCTGACGGATAAGTTCATAAATAATCTCATCAAGGCAGCACCTATGCATGACCTGGGCAAGGTGGCAGTCGATGATGCGATACTTCGTAAGCCTGGCAGGTTCACGCCGGAGGAGTTCGACAAGATGAAGGCGCACGCGGCTGAGGGCGCCAGGATCGTTCATGAGATACTGAAGGAAACGGACGACGAGGAGTTCAAGGTGCTGGCAGAGAACGTGGCGCATTATCACCACGAGCGAATGGACGGCTCGGGATATCCGGAGGGCCTTAAGGGCGATGATATTCCGCTGGAGGCGAGGATCATGGCCATCGCCGACGTTTATGACGCGCTGGTAAGTAAGAGAGTCTATAAGGATTCTATGAGTTTTGAGAAGGCCGACGAGATCATGATGGAGAGCATGGGCAAGCATTTTGACGAGAAGCTCAAGCCGTATTATGTGAGTGCGCGACCGAGGCTGGAGGCCTATTATTCTTCGCTTGAATAAACTTTTTCGAGAAGATAAAATACTAAGAAAAATCGAAGGAAGAGTGACATGAGAAGGACTATTTTGATTTTCCCGGAATTCGAGAATTCCCATATTATCGACAGCATAAGGGCGAAGTATGACCCGCTGGCGGGGCTCATCAAGCCGCACGTTACCATTGTTTTCCCGTTTGAGGCCCAGTTCGGAAACGAGACCATAGAGCGCGTTCTCGAGAGGAGACTTTCGGAGATCGAGCCGTTTGAGCTGAGCCTTAAGGGTGTGAGCACTCAGAAGGGAAAGTTCGGTAATACTCTGTTCCTCAATATCGTGAAGGGCGCGGACGAGGTCAGGAGGATGCACGATATCCTTTATGCCAACGAGTTCAGGCATTACGACATGGGTTTTGATTATATTCCGCACATCACCATCGGCAATCTTCCGAGTAAGGAGCTTCTGGATGAGGCTTACGAGGAGCTGAAGGACCTGGACGAGGAGTTTACGACCACGGTCAACAAGATAAGCGTTGAGATGATCGGCGAGAACGAGGAGTCCATCATCATTATCGAGAAGGAGCTGGGCAAAGAGAAGGTCAGCGAGGAAGAGATTGTTTTCGATAAGGCGACGACGGATGATATTGATGAGCTTCTGAGGTTAAGGCTCGAGTACATGGTGGCTGATTTCGGGGCTGTGAGCGAGCGCGACGAGGCTCTGATGAGAAGGAGCCTGCCGGACTATTACAGAAGGAAGCTCGGCAAGGACCTTATAGCGTTCGTGGCAAGGAAAGACGACAGGCTGGTTGCTGCCGCGTATCTTCTGATCATCGAGAAGCCTGCGAGCGTTCTTTTGCCGCACGGCCTGATGGGCGAGGTCTTAAGCGTTTATACCGAAGAGAAATACAGGGGCAGAGGGATCTGCTCGATGCTCATACAGAATCTGATCGAATGCGGTAAGGAAATGAGGCTCGACAGGATCGACCTGAAGGCCACAAAGGACGGTTACCCTATCTACAAGAAACAGGGCTTCACCGATAAGAAGTCGCATTACACTGATATGGATATCCTTTTCTGATCTTGCGTCAGTCGCGCTCGAACCTTCTAAGTTCGTCTCTTACGAGCATGGTCGCAAAGCCCAGGAGATTCTGACCTTTCCACTCTTTGATGTCGTTGCACTTCGGGTCATGGATGTTGAGTCCGTTGGCCCAGATCGTGTCGCTCGACGCGCACTCCACGAGGATGCTGTCGCCTGTGGAAAGAAGGAGCTTCTTCAGATTCCGGTTCTGCGAATATTTGGCAAGAAGTCCGTTATACACGATTATCTGGCGCGTGCCGTTCCAGACTACATTATCGAAGTTCTTGACCTGACGGCCGTAGCCCTTGATCGTGTTAGGGTCCGTCGATGTCATGATCTTCATGGCGCTCTCAGGGTCACCGAAAAGAATCGCCTTCTGGTGCATCATATACTGCTCCAGGCAGGTATATCCTATGCCGAAGACACTGAACCTGCACTTGTACCAGTTGCTCAGATAGCCGTTCTCGTCATCAGCATCGTGAAACTTGATTACTTCAGGTCCCTTGTTGTTCAGAAGGTCTGAATGGATCTTCTCGCCGAGAGCCTTTATATCCTCATCCAGCACCGCGAAAAAGATCTCTACTTCGTAATCCTTATTAAGCCTTATAAAATCCAGGCAGGCCTTAAGCGCCACCGTCCAAGCCTTATCAGTCGGATAGTTGTAGATGCCCGCGGAGATCAGCGGAAAACCGATCGAATGCAGGTCGTATTTTTTCAGAAGGTCGAGAGAACTCTTATATGCGCTGTAAAGAAGCTCCGGCTCATTGTTGATGCCGCTGGTCCAGATCGGTCCGACCGCGTGGATAACATATCTTGCCGGAAGCCTGAAGCCCGAAGTGATCACCGCGCTTCCGGTCTTGCAGCTGCCGTAAACGCTGCAGGCCTTGCGCATCTCGTAGGCGCCCGCCCCGTCAAATATCGCGCCGCAAACGCCGCTGCCCTGAACCAGGTTGCTGTTGGCTGCATTCACGATCGCATCCGTCTCAAGTTCAATTATATTCTGAAGTTTAATGGAAATACTGCTCATAATAATCCTCGCCGCTTTTCTTATATTTTACCGAAACACTTTTACTTCTGCTACAATAAACTAATCGAAAACATCCGGAGCGTATTATGAACAGACCAGCAGACGCCGTCATCTTCGACCTTGACGGAACCCTGACAGACACCGAAAAATTCTACCAGAAAGCCTGGCCGATGGCCCTCGAGCAATTCGGCTACAAAGTCGAGCCGTGGATGCCTTTGGAGCTCCGCTCACTGGGCCGCCCATTCGCCCCGCGCCAGTTCGAAGCCTGGTTCGGCCGCGATTTCGACTACGAGAAAGTCAGGAGCCGCCGCAAAGAGATCGTCAAGGACATGATGAAAAAGGACGGAATCCCTCTTAAGCCGGGCGCCAAGGAGATCCTTACCTGGCTTCGCGAAAACAATATCCTCGTTTCCCTCGCGACAGCCAACGACCAGAAAAGGACCGCCGAGTACTTAAAAAAGATCGGTCTTTACGACATGTTCGATAAGATAATCTGTGCCGACATGGTCCTGTACGGCAAACCTGCACCCGACATCTACAGATACGCTTGTGAGGGGCTGGGGCTGGAGCCGTCGAGAACCTTTGCTGTGGAAGATTCGCCGAACGGCATCAGAAGCGCATTTGGTGCCGGGTGCAAAGTCATCATGGTTCCGGATCTCACCGAACCTGACGAGGAACTGAAAAAGATGTTGTTCGCGAGGGTCGACTCGCTTATCGATATAAAGAGATTTTTCGAAGAGTAAAAGTATTACCTGACGCTCTCGACTGTGCCCAAAAACAGCGGCAGTCCCGTGTCTTTATCAACGATCGCGTAAGCAAAAGGCCTGTTGAAATAGATCTTGTCATTAATGATGGTTCCTGATGACGACGTGGCGCCGCCCATCGTTACCGCAGCTGCCTCCGTGCCGTATTTGTCGCCAGAGATGCTGGTCTTATGGATCACCTGACTTATAAATGCGTCCTTGGTGGTCATATTACCGAAATCGGCATCCGGTCCGAAAGCATCCTTCATTCCCATATCAGAGAGGATACTGTTGAGGCTGACCTCATAATCAGTCTTAAACTTCGGGAAGTAGATAAGGGAACTTTCTTCCATCTTATTGTTCCAGAGATTCCAGTAATCTTCCGCCGTCATCTCCGCCATAAAGTCGTTGATGTCGATATTCCCGTCATTTGGAAGTATCATCAAAAATGCATACTTGTCATCAGAGTAATCTTTGATGACACCAATACATTTATCATCCGTGACAAAGTTCTTTTCAGCACTCATCAGATATTCGCAGTCTTCCTTGTCACCCTTTCCGTTGGTGAATGTGCTGTCCTCAAGATAGGCATTGCCGCAGGGTTTCTTCCAGGAGGCGTCAAAAGTGATGGCATTTATCAGGATCAGCACATCAGCTTCATTGACCCCGTCGATTATCTTATGGATCTTGCCGTCGGTATTGTCGTCAACCCAGTCGTTGATCTGCTCTGCTGCCTTGTCGTCGAACCTGATACTTGAAACCTCGGCATCAAAGTTCTTCTCCACGTACTCGACATAATCCTCATAGAAATCCTTTTCGCTATTGAGCCACATCGAATTAGCCACGATCACCGAATCATTTTGTATCTCGTTCATGTGATTGATACCGAAAGCCAATCCCTCTTCATTGGAAACGCCCGGAACCATCGTTCCTATCATCTGATCAAGCGTATTGCCGTCAGCACCTGCTGCGGCCATTTCCATAGCAAACAGTATTGAATCAGGTGACACGAGGACATTCTCACCGTCAGCATTTTGGGCACAGTTTTTCATAATGCCGAATACAAATTCCGAATAGGCAAGTCTTAATTCTTCCTCTGTTGCCTGATGGTCATCAGTTGCCGCCAGCACGTTTTGGGATTTAAACAAGGCGTTCTCGCTGCTGATCTTTTTTTCAGAACATCCCGTCAAAAGGGATGCCAAAAGGATTGCGGACAAAAGTCCTGCTGTTAGTCTTTTCATAGTTCTATCTCCTATTCCATTCCATGTATGTAGCTTAAGCATATACGTTTCCGGATCCGGGTTCTCGCTTTTGGGATACTTTGCAAAAATCCGTGCACAACTTTCAAAAAGTGTTTGAGTTTTGGACCGTCCTGTGCAACAATATCTCTTGTTTATTTTTTTAGGGGGAAGAAATTAATGTCTGAGAAAGTCGAGAATCCACTTGGAACCAAGCCTCTGGGAAGGCTCTTGTTCTCGCTTGCTGTACCTGCGATAGTAGCAAATGTGGTCAATGCACTTTATAACATCGTTGATCAGATCTTTATCGGAAGGGGTATCGGTAAGCTTGGTAATGCGGCAACTTCTATTTCTTTCCCGTTGGTTACCATATGTCTTGCACTTGGACTCATGATCGGTCTTGGTGCTTCTTCAGGTTTTTCACTGGAACTCGGAAGACAGAATGAAGATAAGGCGAGGAAGATCGCGGGCACTGCTTTTGGAACGCTCATTATTGTCGGTGTCATTATTATGCTCATCGTAAGGATCTTCCTTAAGCCGATGCTCATATTCTTCGGATCGACAGATAACATTCTTCCTTATGCGGAGGAGTACGCCGGAATTACATCGTTTGGTATTCCGTTCCTTTTGTTTTCGATGGGTGTAAATCCTCTTGTCCGTGCAGACAGAGCACCGATCCTTTCTATGCTTTCGATACTTGTCGGATCTATCATCAATACGATCCTTGATCCGATATTCATATTCGTTTTCCACTGGGGTATGGCAGGTGCTGCCTGGGCAACCGTTATCGGTCAGGCGATCGGTGCGATCATATTGCTTGCTTATATTCCGAAGTTCAAATCAGTCAAGTTCAAGTTGAAGGATTTCATTCCGAGACCGAAGTGGCTTTGGACTATTACTAAACTCGGATTCAATTCATTTGTATTCCAGTTCAGCACATTGGTTGTTCAGATCATAATGAATAATGCGCTCAGGACTTATGGTGAAAAGTCAGTTTACGGTGCTGATACACCGATTGCTGTTGCAGGTATCGTAACTAAGATCAACGTAATCTTTATAGCTCTTATCATTGGTCTCATTAACGGTGCGCAGCCGATATGCGGATACAATTACGGTGCGAAAAAGTTCGGCCGTGTAAGACAAACTGTTAAGCTTTTTATGATCACGGCGATGATCATTTCTATCGTATGTTGGACTGCGTTTGAGTTGTTCCCGATGAAGATACTTACTATATTCGGAAGTAACGAAGACGCTCTGTATTTTGAGTATGCCGTAAGGTTTATGAGAATATATCTTTTCTTCAACTGCGTTAACGGAATACAGATCTGCTCAGCAACATTTTTCCCTGCTATCGGAAAGGCACTCAAGGGTACGATACTTTCCTTCTCAAAGCAGGTGGTAATCCTTATTCCGCTCATGGTACTCCTGCCGTATTTTATAGGACTTGACGGAGTAATGTATGCGCAGCCTATCACGGACATCATTACTGTTGTGATGTCACTTCTGTTCCTGTGGCATGAGTTCAGGAAAATGCCGAAGGAAGACGAGGCTTAATTACCGACCTGAGCCATCAGGCAATCGTAGAATTCAGGAAACTCTTTTTGAAGGCGGATAGGCATTCCGGAGGTATTCAAAAAACAGTGCTCGGATTTTGCTTCACAGACAACTTTTTCGTTCATTGTCATAACGTAATTCAACTTAAGTTTTACACCTTTGAATTCTTCAACTGAGACGTCGATCTGAATGGTATCGGCAAACGTTGATGGTGATCTGAATCTGCATTCTACTGCAGTGACCGGAGAGATGATGCCTTCTTTTTCGAGACGGTCAAAAGGCCAGCCGAGGGATGTCAAAAAATCGATGCGGGCCTCTTCCATGAAGCGCACGTAATTGGAGTGGTGGGTGACGCCCATCTTGTCTGTCTCGTAGTAATTTACGGTATGTTTGTAAGAATGCATGCTTTATATCCTCTTTTTTTGTCTGGTGTGATGATAACACCTTTTCGATGATGTGGCAAAAAGTTATAATGAGTCTATGACTAAAATTCCCAAGGAGGACAATATTATGGCAGACGTACGTCCGGATTCCATGGAACGTATTACCACGCCCGAGTTGGCACGTGCATTTATTGACGAGCAGCTTGCGGCACTTCGCGCGCAGATAGGGGACAAGAAGGTCCTTTTGGCATTGTCGGGCGGAGTTGATTCATCCGTTGTAGCAGCAATGCTCATCAAGGCAGTCGGCAAGCAGCTTACTTGTGTTCATGTTAATCATGGTCTTCTTCGAAAAGGCGAGCCGGAGCAGGTTATCAACGTTTTCGGAAAAGAACTGGGTGCAAACCTGGTCTATGTAGATGCAACTGACAGATTCCTTGATAAGCTCGAAGGTGTTACTGATCCTGAGACAAAGCGTAAGATCATCGGCGGTGAATTCATTGAGGTCTTCGCTGAGGAAGCCAGAAAACTTGACGGTATCGATTTCCTGGCACAGGGAACGATCTGGCCTGATATCCTCGAGAGTGAAGCCGGCATCAAGGCTCACCACAACGCAGGCGGTCTTCCTGAAGATATGAAGTTCGAACTTGTTGAGCCTGTACGTATTCTCTTTAAGGATGAGGTCCGTGTAGTCGGTAAGGAACTCGGACTTCCTGATAATATGGTATTCCGTCAGCCGTTCCCGGGCCCTGGTCTCGGCGTAAGATGTCCGGGTGCGATCACAAGAGATCGTCTCGAGGCAGTTAGAGAGTCTGATGCTATCCTTCGTGAAGAGTTCGAGAAGAACGGACTTGCAGGTAAGGTATGGCAGTACTTCACAGTTGTTCCTGATTTTAAGTCGACAGGTGTTAAGAACGGCAAGAGAACATTTGACTGGCCATGTATCATCCGTGCGATCAACACGACAGATGTTATGGAAGTAACTGTTGAGCATCTTTCGGACGAACTTATCGACCACCTCGTACAGAGAATTATCTCTGAGGTTCCGGGTATTAACAGAGTGCTCTTCGATTACACTCCTAAGCCGCCGGCAACAGTCGAGTACGAATAATCATAGTGTTCAAAACCAAAACACTTTATCCTCTTGGGGGCAAAAGAAATCAGCCTGACGGGATAGAGAGTTAAGAGAGAACCAAATAAGACCTTGTGACACCTTAAATGGTGTGCAGGGTCTTTTTTTCTCCCGATAATCTGAATTGTTAAAGTTTCAAAAGTGTAAGGTTAACATCGCTTTTGTTATGTTGATGAATAGAACGACACGTTTTCGAAGAATAGAATTAGTTCATCAAACAGCAAAAGGAAGATGATGAAAAACATGAAAACAAAAAAGATTATGTGCGTTGCACTTGCCGCTCTGATGCTGTTCGGAAGTGCAATGTCGGTGGGTGGCTGCGGCAAAAAAACAAAAGGCGGCCAGGTGATCCAAAAAGACGATCCATGGTACAACGGAACAGATATCAATATCGATGATGTGTGCGATTACAGTGAGTACAATTCATTCAATTCGTATCAGCCCATGATCGTCGGAGATTATATCCTGGTACCTGTGAGCGCGTACGGCACAAAGGATGATGAGACCAAATCGGCAAGTGATCTGTGCGTATTGGATCTTAAGGGAAAACTCCTTCACAAACTCTCGCTCGGAGGAGGAACAGAGGGAACCTATAAAGACATTCTCGGCTGTGCTGTAGAGAATGGAAAGACAGTAGTATATCTTCAGACTTCAAGCGGAATGGGAGGCAACAAATATACCAAGGTTGTCATTGATCCGGAAAGCGGAGAGGCAGGAGAAGAAGAGGATACCGAACTTAAGAATGAAGTCGGGAATTATATCGGAAGTTTCGATCATGCAGGTGATTACAGTTTTTATGTCTCGATGGGTAATACGGCTTATCTTCATATCATGAAAGACGGCGAGGAAGTTGCATCCGTTGATCTGGTAAAAGAAGTAGGAACCAGTGATATATATATGGCAGGAAGCTGGGAAGAAGAAGATAAGATCTGCATTCAGATCGGCTCCACAAACGGCTCGGGCGTAAAGATCTCTGTGGACAAGGACAGCAATAAGACCGACACGGAAAAGATCGAGTATATGTCGGATAACCGCACGATGATCGGCAGTGACGGCAGGGCATATGAGGCCCGCCAGGACGGCATTTATATCGGGGATGAACCTTTCCTGATGTATAGTGACTGCGATGCAAATATCGCGACACTCGCACAGAGCAGGTTACTGTCGGTTGACGGGGACAGGATCGTTATGCTGTATAACGATTATGATCAGGCCGATTACAGTATGACACAGGAACTGATCGTTCTCGATAAAGCTGACAAGAATCCGAACGCAGGAAAAGAGATAATTACAGCTTCAGCTGCTTACTTCAATGTCGAGGAAATGGTTGGCGAAGGCATCAGAAAATTCAATGAAGAAAACGGAAAATATTTCATAAAGACAACCTGTGAAGAGTTCGATTTTGCGCGTGAAACGGATGACGCGGATTATGAGAAATATCAGGATGAGTTTAAGATGAAACTGCTTTCCAATGAAGCGCCGGATATTATTTTCGGAGCGAATAATATATCGGGAATCCAGAATGATGAATATCTGGCTGACTTAAACAAATATGTGGAGCTTTCACCTGATAAATATTACACGAATATCACCGATTCCATGGCAAAGGACGGCAAACTTTATGTAATGCCTCTTGAGTTTGGCGTGGAAGGTATCGTGACGGAAAAGGCCAATGTGAAGGACGGCTCGGACGGGTTTACATTTGATGAGTATAAGGACTTTGTGGATAAGGTATGTAACGGCCAGGATCCGATAAGTGATTCGTATAAGCGTAACGAGTATTTTGCTCTGTGCCTCATGGCGATGGATGAGCTCTGGCTCAAGGACGGCAAGGCAGATTTTGATACTGAGGAATTCAGGCAGATGGCGAACTACATAAGAGATAATGTGGAGCCGGATCCGGTTACTGAAGGTGATGAAAACGGTGTGGAGGTCATGACCTACGACGAAAGCATCGCATGGCTTAAGGCACCTGCCAAGTATTCGTTTATCTATTCTTTCACTGAGTTCGAGAATCAGACATCCGAGCTCAATGAATCGGGTGTATACGGAATACCTTCTGTTGACGGCCGCGGCCCGCAGATCGGATTGGCATCGGCAGTCGCGATCAATGCCGCATCGGAAATGAAGGAAGGATGTGCGGATTTTATTAAGACGCTTCTTGATCCGGAGATACAGAAACTAGGCTATTATAATCCGATCAGCAAAGAGGCGAGCGAAGCGATCATCGATGAGGACATAGTGAAGCTCAAAGCCAACTACGAGAAATTATCAAAGTGGGGATTTACTGACGGGCTCATCAATCCGAAAGACAGCGACAAAGATGCGTATTTGAATATGCTTCAGAACCTCAGTGTTTATTCTGATATGGATGACTCGATCTACACGATCATCAAGGAAGAGGGAAGTGCTTTCTTCTCCAGCGATATGAGTGTTGATAATCTCATCAGGAATCTTAACGACCGCGTTCAGACAGTGCTCAATGAGAGTAACTGATACACGACATAATAACCTCACACTACAGGGACCGCTTCGAATTGAAGCGGTCTTTGTTTATTAGCCGGATCTTATGCATCTCTAGTGCTTTATGGTGATCCGTGATATTTTAAGGATAGCAGCAGGAGAGTGCAGGTCATGGGACAGAAAAAACTTACCGAAGAACAGCAGGATTTGATGAATAAAATGGGCTTTAAGGTTCAGAGGCTTTTCGGAGCCGCTTTCATCCTGGTTGCCCTGATCCTTGTCGGTGCAGGTTTTTTCCTCCGCTACAAAGACAGCCACAAATATGATTCTTATAAATGTACTGACGGCATAATCGTCGATTATATCTCGTCGAAGATCCCGAGGGCCGGCACACGCGGCAATAAGTATGATCACATTTATTCGATCAGGGTTGAGTACTATACAGACGATTCCGACAAACCGAAATATTACAATAATTCGGCCGATGCATACGTGCTTTTTCGAAAAGGAAATGAGGTCAAAGTCTACTACGACGAAGACGAATGCTTCATCGCAAAAAAGGATACATTGACCGGACTTTATGTGCCTGCAGAGAAAAACTACTATCAGTGGTTTACATTGGCGATCTTTCCGACCCTAATCGGAATCTACCTGCTTCTGGATTACAGGCGGACGAAGAAGCGCGTGCTCCGGGGAGAAATCAAGAAGCGGGAAATGGTCTATAGCAGAAATGACCCGTACCACAGAGATCGTCACTGATCAGCGAGGGCCGATTTTCGTGTAACAATGTTAAAAAGCCCGTGTTTCCACGGGCTTTCGGATTCGTAGTTAAGTGATCAATTAGGAAGGGGAAGTCCTGCTTCCTTCAGGAAACTGTCGATGATCTCATGCTCATTTACGTAATCGGTGAAGGTCAACGCGTAGATGACGGTGTCTTCTTTGTAGTAATATCCGCCGTACGTGAAGTAATCACTCTCGTCCTCATTCCTGAGATTATTGATCGTCAGATAACCCTCATCTTCAAGATATTCTCTGAAGACATAATCCTCTATATCGATCGTCATTTCATCGAAACAGTTGAAGAACCTGTCGAATTCTGCCTTGGCATCAGCAGGGTCATTATACTTGTGGTATGTGATCATGTAATTGCCCGGGAAGTAATCGAGCTCGACTCCGCCTGAGAATTCATTTCTTTCATAGTAATCTACATTTACGTCAACCGACTTGAACAGGATCTCCTGAAATTCTTCTTCGGAGAAACACTTGAAATTGCACCAGCTGTATTCCGGCACATCATCCATAAATCCGTAGACCGTATGAAGACATGAGAAGTCATCATCTTTTATAAGCCACTCATTATTCTCGAAAACTAACTCAACCGTCACCGTTACATCAGAAGTGTGCTTTCCGCCGTCTTCCTCAACTGCAGTGATGTACGCCTCAAGATCTCCGCCGTTTTCGAAAACTTCAGAGTAGACTTCCTCATAATCCACCATGGTGAAAGTGATGTCGGCGTGAGCCTCCTCGTTCTTTTTCGAAGACTTAACGGACTTCTTATCAACCTCATAAGAGATCGAACCTGCTATGGCCTTGTAGAGATTTTTGAAACGATGATCGTGGATCTCAAATTCATCCTTGATACCGTCACTTTCAACCATGAGACTTGCGATGTCACCACTTTTGAAAGATGCCACTGCTTCGGCATACTCGTCTGCTTTAAGTAACACGGCTTTGTTATCGCTGTCGCATCCGCTGAACGAAAACAGCATCGATACGACCACTACGGCCGCTATCAAATTATTCCTCTTCATGATTTGCCCTTCCCCATTTAAGGATAATCTGATTATGCCATATCAGTCCGTGTATGAGTATGTTGTTAATAAAATGGTTATACAGCGGCGTTCTTATTTCTATTAACGATGCCGTTGATGACGGTGAGGATCAGCATGATCGGAATGAATACCAGACCGCAATAAGCCCATGTGCAGTATGCTCCGTCGGTATGTACAATATCATCAGTAAACTTCGCTACAGGGAACGACAGACCATAGCCTATAGCGGTAAGTGCAATGACGATCGAGTAGATGACTGTGAACTTTTTGTTGGAACGTCTTCCTAATACAAATCCCACGATCGACAGTATAAGGACCACGACGAAGATGATAACGATCGCGAACGATGCTGCAAAAGAGAGTACGCCGGACTCAGCCATTGCTTTATCGAGCTCCGGAGAGTTGTAAAATGCGACATCCAAAAGTGTTAAAAAGAACGTTATCGTGAACGGTAAGATATCTCCGCCCAAAAGAACTATTGCTGCCAAAAGTGAAGTGATAAAATCCGCAACTTTCATAAAGTGCTCCTTTTCCATTAGTATCTATTTTCCCCAAGAAAAAAATACACCATTCTTTCAGGCATTTCAAATCTCAAAGATTTTCATACATATTTACCAAAAGACAGCGGCTTTATTTGGTCGATGTGATGAAGTTGATCTTTTTCGAAAAAAATATGAGTAATTATTTTTATTAGCGCGATAAATAAACATATGGAGTGATTTTCCGACGAGGTCATTTCGAAAGGAGAGGAAAACAGCAATGAAAAGAGCGTTTAGAACATGGCTGCCGAAGATGGGCGCAACAGCTTTATCAATGGCATTGGGAGTATCGGTACTACCTGTTCTGTCAGGGGGAAATCAGGTAAGAGCAGCCGAGTGGAGCAAGAGTTCGGACAACACGGGACTCGGCACGAGCATGATCAGCAATCCGGAAAAGCCTGAATCAAAGGATGATAACTGGAGAGGTGACTACGTATTATTCGGAACTTATGAGGGCGAGCCGATCTGGTTCAGAGTTCTTGATAATGAAACCGAAGCTTACGGCGGCAAGACAATGCTTTTGGACAGCGACAGAGTTCTCTACACGGCGCTGTTTGACAGATATGAAGATGAAGATAACGATTGGATGAGTTATTACTATGAAACCATGGAGGAATACATGGGTCCTCTGGTCTGGGAAGCCGGGCAGCAGCCTCAGGCTTTGGACGGAAATGAAATGAAGTCGATCTCTGTCGATCTTGGTTTGAAATTAGCCGATGACGACGATGAAGAACAACACATCAAAATAGGAGGCTCGGATTCTCCTGAAAGCCAAATGTATCCGGATGCGGGTTCTTCTCCTGAAGAAAATCCATATCCATATTATCCATGGGCAGAGTCAGATATCAGAG
>CADCQX010000157.1 GCA_902803695.1 Oscillospiraceae bacterium | reverse complement strand
TTACCTGAAATACTATTATCTGCATACCGGAACTGACTGGGAAGATGGAATGAAAGAGGCTCTTAAAAAGCTGCAGGAAGATACTGATGATGATCCGACTTTCGTTATATTCTTCACTGATGGCGAACCATCTCAGTACACAAATTTCCAGGGAGCGCAAAAGAATCCTAATTCTGATCCTACGGGTCACTATACCGGACAAAATGATGACCCGGGCACTACATATCCGAATTTCTACAGCTATTTCCTGTGCAGAGAGTCATCCAAGGATGAGATGCGCGCCATCGTTGACACAGGAGTTCAGTTGTATGGTATTTACGCGTACAATCCTCCGCCTGCTAATCCTTATGTAAGTTATCTCGGATCAGAGGGTGGAGCGCAGATACTTCATAATGCGCTTAAGTATGGATATAACACAGATGAAGACTTGACCAATGACGTTTTCTACGATGCTCAGAATACTGACCAGGTTCAGAAAGCATTTGATAAAATCTTCAATTCGATTACGGAAAAGGTCGGTTTTTCTAATGTTGTTGTAGAAGATGGTATAGCTGCAGGTGTGACTTCTACTACAGTCTTAGAAGGTGATGTATCAGCATTCACATATATTATCAGAGATAATAATGGAGCAGTGGCATATAAAGTCACTGTTGCTCCGAATGGAGTTCCTGACGGACAGACTGTTGAAGATGGTACCCCAATATTCACTATTGGCAGCGGACCGCCTGTCATAGGTGAGAAGAAGATTGTTTCAACTACAAAAATAAAGAAAGATGCAAGTGGTACTCCGATTCTTGACGGCGATGGCAATTTCCAGACGGAAACTGCCGATGTTGAGGTGTATTACTACAAGGATGATAATGACAAAGAGTATATTATGCCGATCTCAACGACTGGCGAACAAGTCAGCTGGGATCTGTCACCACTGGGGCTTCTCAAAGACGGATACAGCTATGAAGTCAACTTTGTTGTGTGGCCTAATCAGGAATCATATGATATTGTCGCGGATCTGAACAACGGCAAGCGACCGGATATAGAGGCAACTGCGAACTGGGAAAACTGTCCGATAAAGACTGACAGCGCGGGCAGACAGTATAGACAGGGAGGCTTCCCTGATTATCCGTATATCTCACGCTATGAGAGTAACGGGGTCTATTCTGCTATGTCCAACACGGATCAGAAGGTCGATTACTACAAAATCGATCAGAAGATTGTTCATGGTGAGGAAACGACAGTTATTTCACATGGCTCCAAAGATGTTCCACCACCTGATCCGATGCCGCTGACTGCGTCACTTTCACGGATCGAAAAGCTGTGGAACGTTGAAAGAGATCCTGGTATTTTCGCACAGTATCTCTATAATACCGATGGTTCATCCAAAGGGTTCACCGTGGATTTCGATGTCTTCCAGGGTAACAATCTGGCTGACGCGTATACAAATGAATCCGTTGGCTGGGTATATGACCTGGACGATAAAGGTGATTACATTTACCTTGGCCCAAATGATACTGGTGATTACGTCTGGGAAATAAATGATTCTACCGGGCAGCCAACCGGAAGAAAAATCAAAGGTCATTATGTCTGGGCGCCTGGTGACACGATGAGAAACGTAACCTATGCCGGACATGCTCATAGTATCGGTACTCGCTGGGTAACGGATTTCTCCATTGCCACAGGACTAATGCTCACCAATGGCGAAATGGAAAGACTGGGACTCAATAAGAGTCTGTATACACCAGCTGAACTTGATGGTGTAACATACTACATCCTGGAACCAGGACATGATTACACGATCAAGGAACATCAGGCCGGAACCATAGGCTACGAGTTTGATTTTGAGTCACCGATATATCATCCGATGCTGGTTGATGGTGTCCTGAAAAATGTGGAGATAACATATACGTACAAGGAGGATCCGGATGATCCGACTAAACAGGTAATCGACACTGCCACGATCAACAGTATAACCGGCAGTTCGGAAGGGTTGTCAGGCCTTGAAGTCCAGAATGTACTGCGTGGATACATTAACCTGAATAAGATCGTCGTTGATGAACAGGGTGAAGTTGTAGAGGATGACAATACCAAGTTTGAATACACAATCAAGCTTGAGAGCCCTACTAGCCCGGGACCGTTTGAAGGCGACCATATCCCATGGTATGGTGTCAACGGACTGTTCTACAATGACGGAGACGAGAACTATTATCAGGTGTACGAAGCCCAGGGCGGCACATGGATGATCAGGAACGAAGCAGGTAAGGAGTATGAAGTTACAAGTACCGGCTTCAATCCAGATGAGGCAGGAGAACAGACTGTTACATATACAGTTAATGGTCAGCCTAAAGAGATAAAGCTCTACGGCAACCAGATGACAGCGTCGGCAAATGGCACGATTGCTGAAGCGACTCTGTCAATCACACAGAACGAGACCCTGTACATAGCGAATGTTCCGGTGGGAACAGAGTACACAATAGCAGAGGCTAATACAGATGATTATACTCTGATCGATATACTGAAGGAGGTAAGAAACGGTACAACAGTTGAGGAGTCGGAACACGTAGCTGATATCAGCGGAAGGACAGCTATAGGTACGATAGTCACAAATCGTGATAACCATGTGACCTATACTAACAAGGTTCTGACCGGCGCGCTGAAGATCACGAAAAC
>CADCQX010000156.1 GCA_902803695.1 Oscillospiraceae bacterium | reverse complement strand
TTCTTCAATGTATTCCTTGGATATTTTTTTCGATTCAATAGTCATAGTACCCCTCCCTTTTCACCCGTCTATTATAGCATTAAAAAATGGGGATGTTTGTGGAACATCCCCATTCAATAATCTTACTGTTCGATGAGTCCAATTAGACGCTCGAGATCCTCGTAGTTTTTATAGTCGATAACAAGTTTTCCCTTACCTGTCGTAACGTCTGAAAGCTTGATCTTTACCTTGGATCCGAGAACCTTTTTAAGCCTTGTTTCCGTCTCTTTTGTGGAGAGCTTCAGGGCTTCGTTCATCGGTACCTTTTTAGGTGTTGAGGACTTATCTTCCGTAAGTCTTCTGATGTAGTCTTCAGTTTGTCTTACGTTAAGATCTTTTGTCATGATAACGTCAGCGATCTTACGCTGTTCCTCACCTGATTTAAGACCCAAAAGAACCTTAGCATGACCGACGCTCAATTCACCGTTTGCAACATAATCCTGCAAAGCCTCATCGATGTTGATAAGTCTGATCATATTGGCGATAGTTGCTCTTGGTTTACCGAGCTTTTTTGCGAGCTGTTCCTGAGACATCTTATGTGCCTTGAGAAGGTTATGCATAGCGTATGCTTCTTCAATAGGATTCAGGTCTTCTCTCTGAATGTTTTCGATAAGAGCCTGCTCCATAGTCTGAAGGTCTGTAAGATCCCTTACGATAGCCGGAATAACCTTAAGGCCTGCAAGCCTTGATGCACGCCACCTTCTCTCACCTGCTACGATCCTGTAGCCTGTTCCCTTCTTCTGAACGATGATAGGCTGGATAACGCCGTTTTCCTTGATAGATGCTGCCAGTTCATTAAGCATCTCCTCATTGAAGACCTTACGCGGCTGACCCTCATTTGGGGATATATCGTTTATCTTAAGTTCTACAACTGAATCCTTTGTGCTCTCAGGAATTCCTTCTGATGAAAGAAGAGCTCCTAAGCCTTTACCAAGTCCCTTGTTTACTGCCATGTCATACTCCTTTCATATAGATGACCGTCTATATATTATTTCGTCCTGCTGATAACTTCTTTTGTTAAAGCCTCATATGCTTTTGAACCCTTGGAATTATCGTCATACTCGCATATCGGAAGCCCGTGGCTAGGCGCTTCGGCAAGTCTTACGTTACGCGGGATAAAGGTCTTAAACACCTTTTCTCCGAAGTACTTATCAACCTCTTCCTTGACCTGTCTGGTAAGCTGTGTACGTCTGTCAAACATAGTAAGTACAACACCAAGGATACCAATCTTCGGATTGAGTTTCTTCTTAACGATATTGATGGTATCGATGAGCTGGGTAAGACCTTCGAGAGCATAATACTCACCCTGGATAGGAACTATGATACCGTTAGCTGCCGTAAGTGCATTGATGGTCAGAAGACCCAATGACGGAGGACAATCGATGATGATGTAATCGTAGTTATCTTCAACTTCAGCTAAAGCATTCTTCAGGATCTGCTCTCTGGACATTGCAGAGACCAGTTCAACCTCAGCGCCGGCAAGATTGATATTTGTCGGGCAGATATCAACATTCTTAGCTGAAGATTCACATGCTACTTCAGAGATAGGTACTTCATTGACCAATACGTCGTAGATCGTATTCTCGAGATTTCCCTTATCGATGCCGAGACCGCTTGTAGCATTTCCCTGAGGATCCAGGTCGATCATAAGCACTTTCTTACGTTTTTTACCCAGAAAGGCACACAAATTGACGGCAGTAGTCGTTTTACCGACTCCACCCTTCTGATTAACGATAGAAATGATGTGAGTCATATATTGTCCCCTTTATTATTTAAATCATAATAATACTATATCATTCTAATTCACATATTATATTTCATTATCTTTACAGATATGGATTGTTCCACGTGGAACATTTTGGTTCAATTGTCATCTTTTCCCTCAATTGTTCCACGTGGAACAATAAGAAAACCCCCGCACATCGTACGAGGGTTCCTTCTTTCATTATAAACGGAAATCTGATATCAGTTATCGATATTAGCGTGTTTAGCATTCTCCTGGATGAACATCTTACGTGGTTCAACCTGATCACCCATAAGAAGAGTAAATGTCTCGTCAGCTGCCTGAGCATCTTCCAGAGTAACTCTTTTAAGCTTTCTGGTGGAAGGATTCATTGTTGTATCCCAGAGCTGCTCGGAACTCATCTCACCAAGACCCTTATAACGCTGGATAGAAGGATTTGTCCATCCTGTCTGCTCCTTGATAGCCTCGATTTCGGAATCTTCATAAGCGTAGTATGCTTCTTCACCCTTGTAGACCTTATAAAGCGGTGGACAAGCGATATAAACATATCCGTTATCTACAAGCGGACGGAGATATCTGAAGAAGAATGTCAAAAGGAGAGTTCTGATATGTGAACCGTCGACATCGGCATCGGCCATGATGATAACTTTATGATAACGAAGCTTAGATTCGTCAAAGTCATCACCGATTCCTGCACCGAGAGCCATAACTACCGGCTGAAGCTTTTCATTACTGAAAACCTTATCGATACGTGCTTTCTCAACGTTGAGCATCTTACCCCAAAGTGGGAGAATAGCCTGATATTTACGCTCTCTTCCCTGCTTTGCGGATCCGCCAGCGGAGTCACCCTCA
>CADCQX010000155.1 GCA_902803695.1 Oscillospiraceae bacterium | reverse complement strand
TAATCGGGGGTCTTTTCTTTTACATACTCTTCAGTTTTTCGAGAACCGTTTCAAGTTCGGATATTACCTCATGGCCTGACTTTTCATAGTCAACGGGATCATCTTTACAATACTCTTCTATCCGGCACACGTTTTTAAGTGCGTGAGCAAGTTTATCAATGATATCTAATGTTCCCTGAGTAAGTTCGCCCCTTGAATAGTCCATCAGTTCTGACATAAGTTTATTCTTAAGTTCTTTCATAGGTTCACCCCCTATGCTGTAGCCTTATTTGCGAGAATAAACGCTTCAAGCTGATTAGTCTGAGCTACCTGAGAAGCGGAAAGGTTAGCCATGTTGAGCTGATTCTGAAGAGATACGTTCTGACTTTTCAGATTATCTATCTCTAGTGAGCATAACTTGTCCAATATATCCTGGGTCTGATTTTGGATTGCAAGCCTTGTAGCTGCGCCTTCTGCCTGGACAATGTTCTGAGTCTGTACCGTAGCCATTCTGTTATCACAGCAGCACTGAGCAAGCTGAGCCTGAATAGAATTGAAACCGGTATTCATAGCGGTCTGAAGCCCGAAAACGTTCTGCATTGAGTTAATAGCATTGTTGCCAAGCTGAGCAGTAATACCATCAAGTCCGGCATCAATCGAAGCGGTCCTGAAAGCGTTATTAGTGTTGTTGTTGATCTCGTTCTGACCGTTCATTACCCAGGGATTGTAGCCATTACCACCAAAGCCACCGAAGCCACCGCCACCCATCAGAAGCAGTACAAGAATTATCCACATGAAATCTGTTCCCATTCCACCACTAGGCGCAACGGGCATATAAGTATCTGTCATAATTTTTCTCCTTTTCTTTAGATTTTTATATGTAAAAGGCCTTTTTACACTTATTTATTTCATTCCCATCTGATTTTTAATCTGATCTATCTGAGATTGCTGAACCTGACCCGAATTAATAAGATGATTAATAATCGAGTTAGGATCGTTTACGTTTACACCTTCAGGGATATTAAATCTCTGTGAAAGTAAACTCATAGGGTTAGATTTTAATTGAGCGACCATCTGCATTGCTTGTATAACGTTCATATTTACCTCATAAACGCACGTTGTTTGTTTCGTTGAATAAATCATAGCAAAAAGCCTATCGGGTTAAAATGTACCCAATAGGCTTCTTTTAGGGCTATATTGTGAACTGCAAAGGATTTAAAAGTGTTTTTCGAGTCTTAGGCAACTATCATACACTATCTTTTTCATTTGTCTTACTGATTTATGATATTTTTCAGACAAATCATCATATGTCATACCATTTATTAAGCGGTCTACACATATTTCTCTATGAACTTTGTTATAGATCCATTCTTCTATCATTTCATAAGCTGCCGTTATTGGAATATTTGACGCTTCAAAAAACGATTCTTCCGGCATACCTCTTTTTAGTACAACACGATTTACTGCAACCCTTGAATGATATTTATTCATGGCATTTTCAGCTATGTTAGTTTGATTATATCCGTATACTACATTTTCTGCCTTTAACAATACAATTAATGCTGTTTCTAGGTTGACCGCTGCTTCTTTGTCCGGATATTTTGCAATAATCTCATGCTTTATCATATCCCAACCATAATTTTGAATATCTGCATAAAAAGGCTTGTTATCAGAATAACCTTCTCCGTTATTCCATCTGCCATCTGTGTCTTTTGTAAGACCTACATAAATTTTTCCGTTAGGCACTGTATGCACATAAACGTAATACATATATCTCCTTCCTACGGTAATAACTCCTTAAACTTGTGTACTATCTTCTTGATCTGTCTATCTGATAGCTCGTACTTTTCTGCCAGGTCCGATATCTTAACTCCGTCTATCAAGCGTTCTTTCAAGATATCTCTATTCCTTTTAGACCGACACCATTCATCAATGAACGCTGATAACTCGGAATTACTCATTTATTCCTCTCTTTCCCTGATAAATATGTGAATATCATCATCATTCATAAGATTATTCTGCACACAAAAGGTTATAAAGGTCTGCACGTTTGCTTTGGCAACCGGTATTTGCTTCTTGCGCCACTCTTCATACAGCAAATCTAACTTTGCACGATCTTCTATAAATGGATTGATACCTCTAATCATTTTTCGCACTCCTTAAGGGCTTCTATTGCCATATCCAGGGCTTCAACATTACTTTCCATCACATAACAAGTGCCTTCTACTGCTTCATTTCTGATCGCTGCTAACATTTCAATCGCTTCTTGTTTCGTCATAGGCTATTCTCCTTTCTTTATTACCTCACATATCATCTTTTTCAAAGATATCCACATAATCTTCAATCATTACCCATTCAAGCGGTTTGGGTTTTACTTTTGGTATAGGCTTTATCTCAAACTTTATGCGTTCAAGAATGTAATCTGCGCTATCGGGCATCATTTTTTTAATTGACTCTTTAAGTCGGCTTATGTGATATTCCGCTTCTTCTCGTTTATACTCATAACGGATAATCTCTATTATTTTGAGTGGCTTCTTCGGGGTATAGCCACCTCTAATGATTCTCAACACTATCTGCAACGCTTCGGTTAAAGTCTT
>CADCQX010000154.1 GCA_902803695.1 Oscillospiraceae bacterium | reverse complement strand
GGAACTCAGGTGAGATCAGGAATTCCTTGGCACAGTCACCGCCTGTCCTTATACCTGTCTTTACTTCCTTAGCCCAGAATGCCTTACCTTCAGGATCGGACTCTCTTCCGAGTGCGACTACATATAATCTCTCGATAAGATCTTCAAAAGATCCGCCCTTCGAAGGCTCGGTCGTTACTACCGGTGCCTCCGTAACACTTGGAGCCGGAGTAACCGGAGTAGTCGGATTAGTCGGAGCAGGTGTTACCGGATCAGTATTCTTCGGTTCAGGTCCCGGATAGAGCGTGATCTTCTTGGCGACACCTGCATCCTGTGTATCAGTCTCGGCAACTCTTATATAGTAATCTCCTGCGAAAAGTCCTGTGATTTCCGTTCCCGTGCATGGTTTTGCATTAATGAAATCCAAAGTTGTGGAATATTCCATCGTAGCGTCAACTCCGGTGATCTTACCGTCACCTGCATAGAGAACCGACGGATCATGACCAACAAGTCCGGTTGGTGCCGGAGGCGGCATATACTTCGCGATCTTTGCGGAGCATGTACCCTCCAGATATCCGATACAGGAGGAATCTCTTACTTCACACGAGATGATCTTTCCCGCATCTTCCGCAGTTGTCTTATATGTCTTGGATGTTGCGCCGCTTATTGTCTGACCGTCTCTCTTCCACGTATATGTAAGGTTATTGCCGTTACAGTTCGAAGTATTCATCGTCAGGGTCGAAAAGATCTGGCAAGCCCCGCTTATATATGTTTTGGCAGCCTTAAGAACAGTCGGCTTCTTAGCTGCTTCGGTGCAGATATCAGCTGACGGAACTACGTCGTGCTGAACATAGTAGAGATAATAGAAAAGTTCCTTCATGAACAGATTTCTGTCATGGTCACCGCTCTCGAGATAGTACTCTTTGAAACCGTATTTTTCTCCGCAGACACTGTATATTTTTTTACATACGTTATAGTGAAGTTTATCGTGTTCCGTCTTGCTCGCTGCGAGAAGATAATGCGATCCGGATTCTTCGTTAAACTTGATGTTGCTGCTCTTTCCGATCCAGCCGTTAACATCATCCCAGTGATACTTAAAATCGTTGGCAGGGCTCAACGCGCCGACATTCTTGATCTTATCTCTGAAAAGAACGCCTGCATAAAGAGCAGCGGCTCCGCCCATGGAAAGACCTGATACGATAACATCCTTTGAAGTGTCGATCTTATCGCTTATCGTGCCTGTGGCCGTTGCATCATAAAGCTTCTCGAACTGCTCATCAACGAACACCTTCATCTTGTTGCCTTTTTGATTGCCGTCATCACCAATGTTCGCTCTCGGCACGATGATTACCATTGGCTCGAGATAACCCTGGGCGATCCATTTTGTCATCTCTTCATCGAGTCTTTCAGGCCACGACACGCCTTCCTTATAGATGCCGCCGTTGCCGTGGATATAGATGAGCGCCTGAACTTTGTAATCAACATCAGGTGTCATGATATATCCGAAATAATCCGTGGATTCATCACCGTAAGTAGTGATCTTGTAAGTGACATTTGAAGATGCTTCCGCCTTTTTGCCATTCGCGAAAACAATACCCGTCGAGATCATGATGATCGCGAGTAAAGAGGCAAGCATCCTGCACACTCTGTTTCTCATTTTCTTCCTCCTTAAAAATATCAAGTTCTTTTATTATATCACGCTAATCAAATTTGAAATTATACCCCTTATGTTTTAAAATCTTCTATGTAAAGGGAGGATATGAAAATGAATCTTAAAACTGCTTTCAGCTCCAGGTTTAAGATAGGAGCTGCCATTTCCCGCATGAATCTGGATTGCCCGGGAAACATGAAATTTCTTCTTGATCAATTCAACAGTTTCACCGTCGAGAACGACATGAAACCGATGTTTTTCCTTGATAATGAAGAGATGTTCAGCGAGCCTCAAAAGTACGATCTTGAACCTAAGCTCTGCTTTGACTTCGCTATTCCTTATCTGGAGTTTTCGAAAAAGAACAATATGCCAATGAGAGGCCACACTCTCGTCTGGCACAACCAGACTCCGAGCTGGTTCTTCTGCAACAATTACGACGAGAGCCAGGGCTTTGTTGACAGAGATAAGATGCTCATAAGGCTCGAGAATTACATTAAGGGCGTGCTCACTTTTGTGCAGGAGAATTATCCGGGACAGATCTATGCCTGGGATGTGGTCAACGAGATCATCGACGAAGGCGATTTCAGAAAATCACTCTGGACCAAGGTCATCGGTGAAGATTTCTTCATCAAGGCTTTTGAGTTCGCCAGAAAATATGCTTCTCCGGAAGTGAAGCTTTTCTATAACGACTACAACACATATGAAGAATGGAAGCGCGACCTAATCCTTGAGAAAGTCCTGAAACCTCTTATCGAGAAGGGTCTCGTGGACGGTATGGGAATGCAGTCTCACCTTCTTATGGATGAGCCGGAGCTGTCCTTGTACGAGAAGGCTCTTCACATGTACGGTGCGTTGGGGATCGAAGTTCAGATGACCGAACTCGACATCCATAATGCCGATCCGTCAGAGGAGTCCATGGACAGGCTCGCAGAAAGATACAAAGACCTTTTCACCATCATCGTTAAAGCAAAGGATGAAGGAAAAGCCAACATCACATCAGTAACCTTCTGGAATCTCATGGATCAGTTCTCATGGCTTACGGGTTTCAGAAGAGAAGTCAGCCATCCGCTCCTTTTCGAAGGAAAATGCGAGGCAAAGAAAGCATACTACAGCGTACTCGAGACAGTGGTCGACAAAGATAAGATCGACAAGTGGGTACCGCCGTATTCCGACAATGAATTAAGACCTATCATGCCTCTGGATTATTTCAGGGACATGCAGAAGCTCATGTACCACAGGGTCAATATCGAGCCGGGCCTCGATCTGTTCTACGAAGAGTTCGGATTCGGCGATAACTACATCCTCTCCGCCCAGGCGGGTTTCTATCCGTTCGGAATGCAGCAGCAGCTGGCCAGGATGGGATATCACGTTATCTGTATCACGCTTAGAGGCTTCTACCCTTCATCATACGTAACAGAGGATTATGGTGACAGATGGTATGATGTCTTCGCGAAGGACGTTGTTACAGTTGCAGACAAACTTCATATCGATAAGTTCATTTATATGGGAGCGTCCCACGGTGCAGGTGTCGGCTGGCATCTGATGCTCAACAATCCTGAGCGCGTAACGGGATTTGTTGCCTGTGTACCGGGTCCGCACTGCATCGACGAAGGTTCCATGTCCATACGTCAGATGCTCTTATCAGGTATCATCAAAGAACCGCCTGCGATGGATCCTCCGATCGATAATGATCCGCGACGTGAAGCGAGAAGAGATTTCAGAGCAATGCATATCTCTCATAATCTTGAACCGGATCCGCGCGAGAAAGCCATCGATTACGGAAGACCTCTCATGAAGTACAAGAACGAGGAGAAGCTTCGCGAGATGCTCCATACGATCCAGGTCCCTACCCTGATACTGGGCGCCATGGAAGATCCGATAAGCACTCCGGAACTGATGCTCCGCGCAGCCAGGGAACTTCCACACTGTAAGATGATCATGTACTCCAATACAGGACATAATATCGATACGGATCTGGTCGAGGAGTTGTGCGAGGAAGCTGACAGGTTCATCAAGCAGGTGCAGAAAGACGGGCACGTATATAGCTGGAACCAGTCAGGAATACCGATATAAAAAACTAAGATCTGCATTCGGCATTAAGCCTTTTGCAGATCTTTTTTCATGCTGTTTTCGGAGCAGTTGTTTTCTTTTGGATCTTGTCCACGACAAAATCGACTGACAGTTTAAGTATCACGGCAAGAGCAAGCGAGATCACAAATATGACAGCTGAATATAAAAGCTGGTTTTCGTAGATCGATTTAAAGATCACATCCATACTCTCGTAAAGGTACTGATGTATCAGATAAAGTTCCAACGAGAACTTGCCCAAAAGCTCAAGTGGTTTGGTCAGGATCTTGGAACTGATCTTGCTTCGTATAAAAGCTATTATGATCACCAGCGAAACTGCCATCGGCAGGTAAAGATAGTGTCTCAGGAATTCATATTCTTCCGGGATAATGATGGTCAGGAGCATCATGATAAGAAAATAGACAGTTCCGAAAAGGCAGATCAGCAACGCCTTGACATTGGATATCTTAATTCCCTTTTTCATGATCGAGCCGAGGATCATTCCGCATATGAAGACAGGAACTCTCGTAAGCATGATCTCAAGTCTGGTGAATGCTTCTTTATCAACTTTGAACAATACCAGCGTTATGATCACTGATACCAGAATTATCAGTGTAGCACCAAGGTACTTCAGCTTTCCGTAGATCTTGTAGAACAGCGGGAACAAAAGATACAGTAGAAGGATCGTGGAAACGTACCACAATCTTATGTCTGCATTTCTTATCAGATAAAATTCCAAGAAGGTAACCTTAGCAAGGAAAGCCAATACCCCCGAGACACCGCCTATGATGGCGATAGCTAATGCAACGATAAACGAACTCGGGAATACGCGGACAAGTCTTTTTCGATAAAAGAGAAGGACGTCCGGTGTTTTCGAGAAGGAATAATAAAGTCCGATGCCTGACAACACGAGGAAGATATCCACGGCGCCGCTGCCGAGTCGCTTGACGCCCTCTAACGTGGCACCGATATTCAGAAACGACAAGGCGGAATAAGACGAGAGGTCAAGATAGTACGAGTGGAAAAGCGCGATCCACAAAGTAGCTATTCCGAATATATAAAGCCTGTGCTTGTTTATGGATTCAAGATCAAACATTTTCTACCTTCCGTCTATTGCTAAGCACGTATAATATATCACACCGTCAGATGATTAGACATCATATGAATCTATTTCAGGATCCTGTACTTATCCTTGTTTTTGATCTTATCGAATTCCGCTTTTTCCATAATGAGCGGTGCCGATTTCTTTCCGAAAACATTGATCTTAATTACCCAGAAAGTGTTTCCGTCCTGGATATCCACCAACTCTTCGAAAACCTCATGAGTATCAAGATGAGAATGCGTAAGTGCTATTTCTTTTCCGTCTTTATCGTATGAGTATCCTACGTACCACTCTGTGATCGCTATACTTGTTGGATACCTCTTATCAGGAATCCTGGTAACAAAAACTCTCACAATGATACCGTTCGGAAGACGCCAGATAAAACTGTCATCATTTACATCGGTAATCGTTCCAATTCGGCCAGGGATCATATTAAAGACTTCAAGCAGATCTTTTACGTTGAAAAAATCGAAAGTGACAGGATGCTTCTTGCCTCTGCACTCTTCCCACACATCCCTGATAACCTTGATGATCGTGACCTCAGAACCGTCATCGGGAAGTCTGTCCCAACGTACATCAAGAGGATTCGCAGCAAATCCGTCACACAACTCTCCTCCGAATACACATGTGTACTCGTCAGTTTCTATAGTTACATATGCTTTTGTACCGCTGATCTTCATATTCATCTATCCCCTATAGCAGTCCGGATCATAGCGGCAAAAAGACTTCAAGTTCAGTCTCTTCCGTTTCTTCCAGGTATCTCGCAACAATATCCCCGCCAAGCTTTCTGGCGATAAAAGATGCCTCGTAAAGACCCAAACCGTTTCCTTCAACTTCACTCGCGTTCGATCCGCGCCAGAAACTGTTAAAGATATACGGCATCTCGCCTTCAGGTATCCTGCTGCCCTTATCACGGACAGAAAAGATATATCCGTCTTCGTTCTTATCGATGATCACGGTGATGCCTCTGCCGTCACCGTACTTGATCGCATTTTCCATAAGCTGCGTCAGGATACGGGCGATACCTGTCTTATCGCTGTTGATCATGACCTTGCTCCTCAGATCGATCTTATACGGGATCCTCATGACACTTAATCTGTTATCGTACTCACGCCTTATGAATTCTTCTATCTCAGTAAGATAAAATGACTCTTTCTTCGGCTCGAAAACAACCACTCCCTTGGATGCACTCTCAAGGAGTTCCTGTAAAAGAGCCGTAATGTCATCTGCATTCTTTGTGATCTTATCAGCTACCTCGGAATCTTTTTTATCAGGGATTCCGTCGTCCCTGTAAAGTCCGCTCTTTATAGCTTCCGAATAAAGTTTGATATTGGCAACAGGAGTCTTTATTCCGTGTGCGATCGTCGATACCAAAGTAAGCTGTTCCTTCTCCATCTGACGGAGTTTTTTGTTGTCGCCTGAGAGTCTGTCGCGGAGCATGTTCATACCCCAGATATATCTTCCGAAATATCTGTTCTTCGATTCAGGAAGCGCATCCGCATTCTCGTTCTTGGCGATTCGTTCAGGATATTCGGAAAGTCTGTTGAACGGCATGATCACCTTACGGTCTATGTAGATGAAGAACAGTACCGTTATCACAAAGACCACCGCGATGGAAACTTCGCATATCATGAGTGTCTTAAGCGAGTGATCATCGTCAAACGAGAAAACAAGAAAACCTTTAACGGCTCCGTCTTCGGTAATCGTCCATACGGATGATCCGCCTGCAAGTTCAGTCATTCCGTCTTTTGAACCTTCTACTGTTACATATCTGATATCAGTCGGAACATTTTCCTTACCATACTCTTCTTCCCATTTGTTTGAGGAGAGCATAGCGTTAAGATTCGACTCGATGTTTTCGCTGCCCTTTGAAGACAGTTCAGAAGTAACACGGTTCATCAGGGTCTGTCGCTGACCCTTGCTGCTGTCCGATGTTTTCGAGAGGAAAAGGAATACACCGAGGCCCAAAAGAACGCATATGATGAATAGGAGAATGTACTTACTTAAGTATTTCTTCATTACTCAGGAGCCTCGCCGAACTTGTATCCGACACGCCATACGGTATGGATGTACTTCGGATTCTTGGGATCATCCTCCAGCTTCTCACGGAGCCAACGGATGTATACGGTAAGTGTCGACATCTCAGAGATGCAGTCCGAACCCCACACAGCATCAAACAGGGCATCCTTATGGATGACCTTGTCGGGATTCTTGAGGAAATAGATAAGGATATCGAGTTCCTTACCGTTAACAGCGATGACTTTGTCACCCTTACGCACGGTCATATCATCAAGATCGACCTTGATGTCCTTGTATGATAATTCCTTACGCTCTTCCTGCATGTCGTAGTTACGGCGCAGGATCGCCTTGATCTTTGACGACAGAACGGGAATCGAAAACGGCTTCTCGATATAATCGTCAGCACCTACATCGAGGCCCAATATCTTGCTCTGATCGTCGTTCCTGGCACTCATCATAAGTACAGGAAGTCCGAGATCCTTACGGATTATACGAAGGGTCTCATATCCGTCAAAACCCGGGAGCATAACATCCAGGAGCATTATCCTGAACTTGTCTTCCTTAAGTGCGAGGATTCCCTGTTCACCTGATGTCTTCCAGGTAACGGAATAACCTTCGCGCTTCAGGAAATCACGGATAAGCGCTCCGAGTTCTTCATTGTCTTCAACGATCAGAATATCCGTCATATCAGTTTGTCTCTTCTTCCGTAATCTCAGACTCTACGACCTCGGTTGTTTCGTCCATTTCAGGAGCTGTCGCCTCACCTTCCAGCGTAGGGCCGCAAGCGGTACAGAGAACAGAAGTTCCGACCAGTGTTACCAATCCGAGAGCATAAAGCGGTTTCTTATAGTTTTTCTTAGGATCTATCTTCATAAAAAATCCCCCTTCTTCCGCCATCATTATAACATAAGAAGAAGGGGGACTCACTTTTATGGGCTTATTCATTTGGTGATCATGCAATAACCGTTATATGCATATCCGTTCTCACCTACAAGACATGTATCTGTTCTCTTAAAACCGTAACCCAGGAAAGCTTTCTCACGCTCAACCGCGTAGATCGGAACCTTGGATATGATCTCGTTACAATCGAACAACTCATATGCCGGCGGAATGATGACCGACAGGATCCCTCTTAAAGATTCTTCGTTCTCATAATCCGATCCCACATCGAGACGGATAACTCCTACCTCGCCGAAATCACCATTGGATGGTCTGTGGAACATCTCTATCGTTCCAATGGCCTTGGAAGTAGCCTTATCGACGATGGTCCAACGCACAAGATATTTCTCGTTATATGAATAGATCCAGAAGTCAACAGCCGATGCCATCTTCTCCTTTGTCGGATAATAGAAATTATCCCCGTGGCAGTTATCACTGTTGAAATACGGAAGCGCTTTCTTATCTCCATAAACAGAAAGAAGATCATCAGTATCATCCTTCTCAACAAGGCGTAGGAGCCATTTATCATTCTCCAAAACCGGACAATTATCGTATACGTTTTCCATTGCAATATCCTCCTGAAACTCTTATTGTTCTTATTCTAGATCAATGCACAATCATTGTCAAACATTTGTTCTTTTTTATTCAAAAAAAACAATAAAATATTGAACCGGCAGATCCTGAAACTCTGCGGGTCCAAAATATATTCATACCTTATTCTGTTCTTCTAAGAAAACGTCTGTCCCAAACGCATTCCGGATGCCGTTCGTAGTATGATTGCTTATTCTCATACATTCTCGTATCAGCGAGCTGCATGGATCTCTTTATGTTATGTGTCTCACCGCTGAAGCTTGGTGGTTACACACTCGGCACACATCCTCTCGAAGTTCTTATCCGTTCTGATGTACTTGGTGTAAAGACTGTAAATAAATCAAGTCACTTTATTGACCATAGTCAGGCATTCATCATCTCGATGATAGCGTCAAGCATAGAAACATCCATAGTGAGTTGATGCTTCATCGGATCGACAATGACACCGAGCTTTATCTCGTTAGTCTTGTTGACATTACGGGTAGTCTCGACTATCGAATGGAATTCGGTCTCGATCATCATATATCCGACACGGCCCACCAGATCGCACCATTCCTTCATGCTCTCTTCGGATACGAAGATCGGAAGATAGTACGAGCCGTCAGGTCCCCCGATAACGAACATCTTCTTACCGCCGTCCTTATGGTCACCGGCAGGAGTCGAATAGAGGATCTTCTGCTTGGCGAATTCCTTAAGGAACTGGGCATTGTCCAATTCTTTTCTGCTGTACTTCTCAAGAACAGCGATTGCTGCGCTGCCGTCATACTTCGGTGGCTTTTTGCTGAATAATCCCATAAGTACCTCCTGCGTGATAAATCTTTATTTCCTTTGATATTATACCAATTATTCTTGACTTGATGTTGTTTAGGGTTTAAAACATACTTAGTTTTAAGAAGGGGGAGGTGATCCGCATGGATGCTGACAGTTATTACCGAAGTACTTACTGCTGCGACCTTGCATCATATGATCTCACCTTCTCTCACGGTCAGCTCTGATCTGACCTGACTGATATCTTGTCATCCTGTGATGCATCGCCGTACGCGGTGCTTTTTTATTTTCGAAAAGGAGACAAGAGATCATGGAACCAAATGTACTCAAAGAGCCGAATTTTGTAGAGGAGATACTCTCCATATTCAGGAGTGACATATCCCCGGCAGAACTTAACGAGAAGATCTCGGATTACCACGAAAACGACATAGCAGGCGCTCTCGAGCAGATGACCCCTGAGGAGCGTCAGAAGATCTACCCTATCCTCGGTGCCGAGAAGGTGTCGGAGATCTTTACGTATATCGAAGATGTAGATAAGTACATCGGAGAACTTAATATCGAGAAGGCCGCAAAGGTCATCTCCCACATGGACTCGGACGACGCCGTTGACGTACTCGAGGAAATGGATGACTCGACTTCCGAGAAGATTATGAGCATGCTCGAGGAAGAGTCCGGAAGAGACGTCCGACTGATCCTGTCATATGATGATGATGAGATCGGCAGTAAGATGACTACCAATCTCATCGTTATCAAGAACGATCTTAATATCAGATCCGCCATGAGAGAGCTTGTTAAGCAGGCGGGCGATAATGATAACATCTACACCATCTATGTAGTTGACGAGGACGAGAAGTTCTACGGAGCTATAGATCTTAAGGATCTTATCGTAGCAAGATCACAGACTCCTCTCGAAGACCTCATCGTTACATCTTATCCGTATGTCGGCGATCACGAACTCATAAGCGACTGTATCGAGAGGATCAAGGACTATGCCGAGGATTCCATTCCGGTACTGTCGGAGGATAAGAAGATCCTGGGTATCATCACATCGCAGGACATTGTCGAAGTTGTCGATGACGAGCTCGGTGATGACTATGCTAAGCTCGCCGGTCTTACTGCAGAGGAGGATCTGAACGAGAAGACAAATGAGAGTATGAAGAAGAGACTTCCGTGGCTCATCATACTTCTTATGCTGGGAATCGTCGTGTCCACAGTTGTGGGTGTTTTCGAGAAGGTCGTAGCAGCAATACCGATCGTAATATGTTTCCAGTCACTGATACTTGATATGGCGGGTAACGCAGGAACGCAGTCGCTCGCTGTTACCATCAGAGTTCTTATGGACGAGACACTGACCGCTAAGCAGAAGATCGGTCTCGCTTTTAAGGAGATGCGCGTGGGATTCTGTAACGGATTGTTCCTGGGAAGCGCAGCGCTCGTGGTCATAGGTGCATATCTGAAACTCATCAAGAACGACAGCCTGTCACATTCACTTCTGATCGCCGTATGTGTCGGAGGAGCACTGGTCCTCTCTATGATCATATCGAGCCTTCTCGGAACTTTGATCCCGATGTTCTTCCACAAGATCAAGATCGATCCAGCCGTTGCATCAGGTCCGCTGATCACGACAGTAAACGATCTCGTTGCAGTTGTTGCTTACTATGGTCTTGTGTGGCTTATAATCCTGCCTTTGATGTGATCCCGTTATTTTGTAGCGGCCTTCTTCGATGAAGGCTTAAGGAGCTTTCCGACTTTCTTGTCGAGGAGGCTTATCGCGTATGCGATCGGGATTGAACATACGAACACCACGAAGACATAGAACGGAACATACTTGATGTAATGCAAAGGCTTAACACCTTCGTGGATCATGTAGTAGCTGAACAGGTGGCAGAAGATACCATGAACGAGATAAAGCTCGAGGGTAAATTTGCCGAAGAATCTAAGTACAACATTTCCGACTTTGAGCTTCATGCCAAGCAGATAGAAAAGCGACATGAATGCGAGTGTGTAAAGGATCTGGAAGATGCAGCTTATAAGTTCGCAGTTACGTGCATCGGCACCGAAATACATCTTGTGATTGTACTCAAGCCACATGCCGCCTGCGTTATCACCGAGGAACCACAATACTACGCACAGCAATATGGTTCCGATAAGTCTTAATACATATAACTTTTTGCAGCTCTCGAAAAATCTCTTCTCGTACTTTGAAACGAGGATACCAATGGTGAACATGTGAACAGTGTTGAACCACCATGTACCATAGTTAAGGAACAGGCAGAAAGCGATGTATCCGAGAGTTCCCAAAACAACAATGAGAATACCGATCCAGTCCTTCTTGAAAAGGCCGAAGCCGATGTAGAAAAGAAGGTACATAAGGAGCATGCAAGGAATATACCAGATGTACGGATGCCAAGTGTTATGAGAGTTGACCTGGAACGGGTTATCGATCTCAAACGGAACTTTTCTGATGTACATCATGAGGACATAAACGAGGAACGTAAGAGCTGTCGGGATGAGTATCGGGATCATCCTGACAGGGATGAAACGCTTGAAGAAATCAGGCTTATTCTTCGCACTCTTGTAAAGTCCGAATCCCGAGAAAAAGAAAAACATTCCGACCATCGGATATCCTGCCGTTACGAAGATATCAAGACCGTGCCTGATGAAGTACGGATTGACCCAGGAAGCACATGTCATATGCGAGCAGTGATGGAGCACGATAACGACAGCACAGAAACCCAGAAAGCACTTCGTGTGATCAAAAGACATTACATCTTCATTCCACGTATTCTTTTTATAGCTGACCTTGATTCCAAAGAAGAGTAATAACGCCAACAGGATATAGATTAGATACATAACAATGTCCCCCACTTGTAGATACAGTATTACTCTACCAAAATTTACAAGCAGAGAAACGGTACATACTTTTGAAATTAGCCTGTCAAACTATATGATTTTAATCTCCCATAGGATCAACCGCGGTATATCTAAAGATCTGTTGAGGATTATCCGGATCAGAAATGTCGTAACCATATGTTACACCGCCATATTGATAATACAGTACGTTATCACAAATGACCCAGGTATAAAGATACGCTACCTCACCATCAATGGAGAAAGTTTTGTCGTTGATCAGATCATAGAGAGTGATCTCATTATCCTCAGGAAGGATCACATACGGTGTATCAGTCTTCATATCATAGGCCAGTCCATAGTTGTATGTAGTGAAAGCCACGATTCCGTTGCCATTGGAAGCTCGAACAGCCACAACATCATTATCATAGTCAACACTTTCTGCGACTACCAAATCATCCGAAACATGGACAAACGTCATACCGTTCTCGTATACTTGAAAGAGAACTTCACCAGTAAGAGCATTCACAAAATCCATACCATCCTGGACATACACTGGTGCTGAAGATACATCATAGTCGTAATACCATCCGTAAATATACGGAGGATATTCACATGAATAAGTACCCACTTCATCGCGGTCTTTATCGAACAGAGTCCATTTATTTCCCTTAGTATTCAAAAGGAGATAATCGCCGATCTCCCTGTAATTATATCTGCTCTCGACATCTAACTCGAAGGTCACGTTTCCCTGCGAATCAAATTCGCGGTAAACATCGTCATCAGACCCCAACGAATCATTCAAAACATTACCGTCATAGTCGATTACACACAGATCCCAATTATCGTCATAGCAGAGAATGGTCTTATTTTCTTCATCCATATCCACCATATAGCATTCAAGAAGCTCTCCGCTCTTGTAGTTAAGCAAAACTGTGCCGTAGAAATCTTCACCCGTTACGAGGCAGTGACTGTCATCAAGAACGTGAGTGATCCATACTGTCCACACTCCATCTACGTTGCATTTATATGTTGATCTTTTAACTATATTAAGGTCACGGTCATAGACTACGAATTCCTTCTCGGTGGTAGCATAGATATATCCGTCTGTATCAGGAGATATGCCTATATACTCAACATCCGTCTTCTTTGTACCTTCAAAATTAATGATGCCATACTTCCTGTCTCCGACAGATCCCTGTCCGACAATATATAATGGGAACCCACTCATCGGATAAGCACTGGTATAAACAGCATCACAAACTATCCTTCCATGGCTGTCGAAAAAACCGAAAGAATTATCATACTTATCACTGAAGTTATCGTTAGGATCATAATAATCATAATAGTAGTCATCCGGATCAGGATCCGGATAGTAAAGCTGTGACGAAGTAAAACAGAATGGGAATACAGCACCATAATCAGAAGACGGCTCAAAATCCGAGATATAATCATCCGACAAACGCGTAAACACATTATTCACAGGTTCTGCCGGTTGATAATTATCCCAGTTGACTTCTATTGGCGCATCCTCATCCGTATATACGCCTGATT
>CADCQX010000153.1 GCA_902803695.1 Oscillospiraceae bacterium | reverse complement strand
CCCACTTCGGTGTTCATTCATTCGTTAAGATGTTTGACGAGCTGAAGGTTTACGGCTACGAATATAACGGCATCGCATTCAGGATAAATTCCGTAAAGACATACTTCGATGCTTCTATGAACCTCATCGACGAGTCCATCCGTAACGATCTGTTCTGGAGCGGCGAGCCGGTATTCACCAAGATCAAGGACGAGGCTCCGACACTTTACTTCAATAACGCTCAGGTATCCAACGTAATCGTATCCGACGGTTGCCGAATCTACGGAAGCGTTGAGGAGTCGGTCCTTTTCAGAGGTGTTACGATCTCCAAGAATACCACGATCAAGAATTGCGTTATCATGCAGGACGCTCACATCTCCGAGAACTGTCATCTCGAGAACGTAATCCTTGATAAGAATGCCATCGTAAGACCTGGCATCAGACTTGTGGGTCACAGGGATTTCCCTGTAGTTATAGGAAAGGGAGCAGGTATCTGATATGGATAAGATCAAAGTATTGTTTGTATCATCAGAAGTCAGTCCGTTCGCGAAGGTCGGAGGCCTCGCTGACGTAGTAGGCGCATTGCCGATCGAGCTCAACAAAGCAGGCGTTGACGCACGTGTCATCCTTCCTTTGTACAGAAAGATCAAGGCAAAGTATAACGAGGAGTTGAGATTCCTCGGCTGGAAGATGGTCCACATGGGTTGGAGATCTCTTTATGCCGGCCTTTTCTCTCTCGAAAAAAACGGCACCACTTTCTACTTTGTAGATAACGAGTACTATTTCAACTTCGACAGCGTTTACGTTGAATACGTTTTCGATATCGAGAGATACTGTTTCTTCCAGAGAGCAGTACTCGATTTCATGGGCGATTTCATGAACTTCGAGCCGAACGTTCTCCACTGCAACGACTGGCAAACAGGAATGATGCCAATGCTTCTCGATGCACACTTCAAGAAGCACGGATATCATACGGATGTTCAGACAGTATTTACGATCCATAACCTTAAGTATCAGGGTGTTCACGCAGTTGATGTCGTACGCGACATGCTTGATCTTCCTGACGAATACATCCGTGACGAGTTCTGTATCAAGGACCGCGCCATCAACTTCATGAAAGCAGGTATCGTATATTCGAATTCCGTTACAACGGTTTCTCCAACATACGCATACGAGATCATGACTGATTACTACGGCGAGGGCCTCAACCAGACATTGCAGCGTTACGCTTACAAGGTTTCCGGCATCATCAACGGAATCAACGATCTCGAGTATAATCCTAAGACTGATGAGAATATTCCTCAGAAGTACGATATCAAGACATTCAAGAAGGGTAAGGCAGTCTGTAAGGAGTCACTCCAGAAGCAGCTCAATCTCGATGTTAACCCGAGAGTTCCGCTTTGCGTTATGATCTCCCGTCTCGTTGACCAGAAGGGTCTCGACCTTCTCCTTTATGTTCTTGAAGAGATGCTCTATGATGGAATGCAGATCGTTATCCTCGGAACAGGTGACGCATACTATGAGCGTGCTCTCGTAAGCATCGCAGACCGTAACCCGGGTAAGATGTGCGCTTGTATCGATTTCGACAGCGGACTTGCTCACACGATGTACGCTGCTGCTGATATCTTCCTCATGCCGAGTATCTTCGAGCCATGCGGACTTTCACAGCTCGTATCGATGACATACGGTACTGTTCCTGTTGTTCGTGAGACAGGCGGACTTAAGGATACAGTTACTCCTTATAACGAGTTCACAGGCGAAGGTAACGGCTTCTCATTTGCTAATATCAATGCTCATGAGTTCCTCTTTATCACCAAGTATGCTTGTGACCTTTACAGGAATCATCCTGACGTATGGGATAACATCATCAAGGCAGGCATGAGCGGTGACTATTCATGGAAGAAGAGCGCTCTCGAGTATATCGGCCTTTATTCTCTCATCACCGGCATTCCTTTCGAAAAAGATGTAACGCCTAAGGAAGAGGAGAAGAAGCCTGAAGAGAAGAAGGAAGCTCCTAAAAAGGCTGCTACCTCTAAAAAGCCTGCAGCTAAGAAACCGGCAGCCAAAAAGCCTGCCGCAAAGAAGGCTCCTGCCAAAAAGGCTCCGGTAAAAAAAGCCGAAGAAAAGAAGCCTGAAGAAGAGAAGAAATAAACTTAAAAGGGACAAATAGAAATGTTTAGACACACATCAAGATCCGAAAAGTACAGAATCCCTTTTGGTGCTTTGAAAACAGGATCAGATGTTAAATTGGTTTTTGACGCGAGTAAGGATAGCACAGAAGTTGTTCTGTGCTATTCTTACGGTTTATACGGATTCTCTTATCATGAGGAGCCGATGCGTCTTATCCACGAATCCAGGAACCATGACCGCTATGAAGTCGATATGGAAGTGCCTTCCGAACCGTGTATTCTTTTTTACTGGTTCAGGGTCACGATGAATGATTCAGATCTTCATAAGATCGGCCTTGAAGGACTGTCTTTCAATAAGCCTGATCAGGATCATACATATGTGTATTATGTTTTCGATGAGTGCGGGGATAAGGGAAACGGAAAGGTCTATCCTGAGCCGCCGAGGATCGGCGTTGAAGAGGATAAGTATCCGTTTGCCTGGCAGATAACAGTTTATGATGAGAATTTTAAGACGCCTGATTTTCTTAAGGGTGCGCTCATGTATCAGATATTTCCTGACCGTTTCTCGAGAGATGCGGGCTTTGACTTTGAGGCGATGACAAATAAGTCGCCAAGAAGCGAGAGGATATATCACGAGGACTGGAACGAGGAAGTAGATATCTACGGTAAGCCGGAGACGGGATATCTTGCCTGTGATTTCTACGGAGGATCATTGGACGGAATAACTGAGAAGCTCGATTACATCAAGTCTCTCGGAATAAATGTCCTGTATCTTAATCCTATCTTCGAAGCCAGATCCAGCCACAGATATGATACGGCGGATTACCTTAATGTGGATCCTATCCTGGGCGGAAACGAGGCTTTCGAGCGCCTTGCCAAAGCCTGTGAGGAGAAGGGCATAAAGATAGTGATTGACGGTGTGTTCAGCCATACGGGAGCTGACAGCAGATACTTCAATAAGTTCGACAGATATGAAGGCGTAGGTGCATTCAGAGCATATAAGACAGGTGAAGAGAGCAGGTTCAGTTCCTGGTATAAGTTCATAGGAAATGACAAGGAAGAACCGAAGTACGAGTCCTGGTGGGGATTTCCTGATCTTCCGAACGTCGATGAGAATGACCTGTCATACAGAAGATTCATCTTCGGAAAAGACGGTGTTGTCGATACATGGATAAGAAGAGGTGCATCGGGATTAAGACTTGATGTGTCAGATGAGCTTCCGGACAGTTTTATCCGTCAGATGAGGACTTCCGTAAGAAAGTATTCAAACGGCAACGGATGCGTAATAGGTGAAGTCTGGGAAGACGCCAGTAACAAATGTTCCTACGGCTCTTACAGGGATTTCATGCTGGGAAGGACCCATGACAGTGTAATGGGTTACACGTTCAGGATAGGTCTTTTGAACTTCCTTACTCATACGTTTGACGCCAGGTGTTTTGATTCGTATATGGAGGGCTTTAGGGAGCGTTATCCTTCGGAAAGCTACTACTCCATGATGAATCTTATCTCGTCTCATGACGTGCCTAGAGCTATCAATATACTCGTTAAGAAAGAAGACCCGGGTGACAGGGAACTTCAGAAGGATATATTCCTTTCGAAGGAAGAAAAAGAACTGGGACTTAAGCTCATGAAATTAGCTTATTCCTTCCAGATCGGATATATCGGATCACCTTGTCTTTATTATGGTGACGAGATCCTGATGGAAGGTTTCAGGGATCCTTTCAACCGAAGGACATATCCTTGGGAAAAGTTTGATGACGACGGCAGGAAGATGCTTTCTTTCGTAAGGGAGATATCGAAGCTTCGTATCGAAAACCCTGTCCTTCGTACAGGTCTTTATAAGACAATATACGCGGAAGAAAATGCGATCGTTTTCGAGAGGTATCTTGATAAGGAAAACAAAGATGCATTTGGAAAATATGTTGGCGAAGGAGCCAAAAGAATAGTATTATTAATTAATAACAATGATTCGGATTTTTTGAGATTTGACACCAGATCTTGTGAAGCCGGGACGTGCGAGACAAAGGAGATTTCCGAAGGATCGATACTTAGGATCAAGGAGGGCTCTGATACTGTGGTTTCAGTAGCTCCGAGGTCATCATTGTTCTTAATATATGAATAGGGAATTGGAGGAAAATTTTATGGCAAAGTGTCCTGTATGCGGTGCGGATTCCGAAGGAAAATTCTGTGAGTACTGCGGTGCTTCAATGACTGAGACTCAGTCGGCAGGT
>CADCQX010000152.1 GCA_902803695.1 Oscillospiraceae bacterium | reverse complement strand
TCGGCGGAGAGAGAGGATTCTTCAAGACCTTCTCGGATCAGTGGGATTTGGAGAAGCTCATTGGAACGGAAAACTACTTTGAAATCGAGCGTATCTACGTGAAGCCATATGCTTCCTGTCGCCACAGTCATTCAGCGGTCGAAGCGGCGATCAAGCTGCATGAAGACATCAGCATCACTGATATCAATGCGGTAGAAGTCCAGACATACAAACTCGGTGTAAAGGGTCATGACCACACGGATATACAGGGTATCGCGTCGGCAAAACTGAGCACCCCTTATGCTGTAGCCGCTGGTCTGCTTTATGGACGTGCTGATCTGTCAGTATTCGAGCCTTTGGATGAGAAAATCGTTTCCCTGGCGCAGAAAGTGAAAGTCATCGAAGATCCGTCATTAACGGCAGAAAGTCCGAAGAAACGAATTGCAATTGTGACCGTTACGATGAACGACGGAACAGAACAGACCGCCCGTGTGGATTATGCCAAGGGTGATCCGGAAAACCCAATGACGGAAGAGGAATTAGCAGAGAAAAAACGCTTGTTGTTAGCTTACTCAGCTAATTACAGATAAAACAATTCCCAGCCGGAAGGCGACACATTTTTAAAGAAGGAGAAAACACTATGAACAGCATGGACAAAACAAGAGAGTTCTTGAAGTCTGTTGGCCTCCCCGGTGGAGACGCATATGATCTGCCTACATCAGAGACACGGTTTCCGGATGGCGGTCAGTATCGTTTTGAGGTTCCCGGTATCCAGGGGCCGAAGGTCATGAAAGCTCTTCTGGAAGCGATTGATTCCTATGGTCTTTACCTCCATCGTGTCACCCAGACTCAAGGCATCATGCGCCTGACCGATGAAGAAATCAGCAAGATGGTCGAGCTGGCGCATGAGTACCAAACTGATCTCATTCTTGCCATTGGTCCTCGTGCAACTACCGACACTTCCGCATCTGTGAATACGGAAGAAGGCGTCCGTATGGGCTATCGTCTGCGCGGACAGGAGCAAATCGTCAGAGCGATTGAAGATGTTAAGAGAGCAGATCGCCTTGGCTGTCGTGGCTTCCTGGTCTATGACGAAGGCTGCCTTTGGATTCTGAATAAGATGCGTGAAGCAGGAGAAATCAGTGCTGACTGCCACTTCAAACTTTCTGCTCACGCCGGTCATGGAAATCCCTGTTCTGCAAAGCTGCTTGAATCTATCGGTGCAGATTCTCTGAACCCTGTGCGTGATATCCAACTTCAGATGATGGCGGCTATGCGTCAGGCTATTGATATCCCGTTGGATCTCCATACCGAGAACCCGAAGTCAACTGGCGGATTTATCCGTCATTATGAGGTTCCTGAGATGATCCGCGTTGCTGCGCCTATCTATCTGAAGACCGGCGGTTCTGTTGCGCAGACCCACAGCTGGGACAGCTCTGAGGACGATGCCCGCAAACGTGCAAAACAGTGCGTGCTTGTAAAGCGCATGATCGATGAGTATTATCCGGAGGCTATTTGGAGCCCGAAAGGAAGTTTAGTATGACTGATTGGATGAACGACAGCGCAATGCAGGAAAGCTTAAAAAAGTATCTACAGAAGACCGATGATAATCCTGAAAGGGCAGAGAAATACATCCGTTTTTATCAGCTTGCGAAGCAGAATGGCGTGGTTCCTTTCCGTTTTGCGAGAATAGCCGAGGAATATACGGATGATTATTTCGCAAATACTGGTGTGGCGCAAGAAGATAAAGAATGGTATTACGAGCGTGGTATACCGACCTTTAAGACTGGCTGGTATGGACTGACAAAGGAAAACTATAACGATTATATTTCTGATTTCGATTTCTACAGTCCGAAGAATTATCTGAAAAAGCCACAACTAATCAAATGGTTTGATTATAAGCTGACTACATATTATGTGCTGAGTTCATATCGTCAGTATATGCCGCGTCATTACTTCTTTATTGAAGAAGGAGAATTAGTCCCTGTTGATGTAGACCTGCAGCGTTATGGAAAACCTGAAGATGTTCTGGACATCCTTCAAAAAGGACCAATTGCCCTTAAATCATGCGTTGGTGGTCACGGAAAAGGCTTCTATAAGGTAGAGCATAAAAACGAAGGATATATGATTAATGACAAAGAGGCAGGCGCATCCGATGTCATTAATCTGCTGTCTTCCTTGGATAATTACATACTAACCGAATACGGGGTACCTCATAAGGTATTTAGAGATGCCTGTGGTGAGAAGGCCTTTGCAGTTCTTCGCACAGTCTCCGTTTTTGATAAAGACGATGGCCCCCAGATAACAGCTATCCTTATCAGGCTTGGAACATCTACTTCTGGTCTCGTTACAGATTATGACGGTTGTATTAATGCGGGAGTTGATTTGAAGACAGGTAGAATCTTTAATCCCCTTTTGAGAGGGGGAGATTCTGAAGGGATAATCACTCGGACTTCATTAAAACATCATCCAGACACAGGTGTTGATCTGGAGACACTGATAGTGCCACATTTTGACCAGCTGAATGAAATGACGAAGAATATCTCTGCTCATTTGGCAATGACACCTTATCTTGTGATGGACATTATTCCTACGGATGACGGATTTGAAATCTTAGAGATCAACAGTCATGGACAGGTAAGAAATCTGGAGCCGTTTTTCCCGTTCAGGAAGAATAAATATAACCTTCGTGCTTTTGAGACTAGAGATTGGTGATGAATATGGAAAACGAAGCAAAACTGGAGAAGAAGCTATCGCCCTTAAATGTATGGTCATTAGCTCTTGGCTGCATCATCGGCTGGGGTGCGTTCGTTATGCCAGGGAACACTTTCCTTGGGAAGGCAGGCCCCCTCGGTACGGCCATTGCTATGGGTATTGCCGCTCTGATCATGATTATCATTGCTTTCAACTACAACTTCATGATCAACAAGTACCCCGTGGCTGGCGGTGAGTTTACATATACCCAGCAGGCATTTGGTGAGAAGCACGCCTTTGTTTGCTCTTGGTTCCTTGGTCTTTCTTACCTTGCCATCGTACCGCTGAATGCGACGGCTTTGGCGTTGATTGGCCGGAATCTGATGAACAACGTTTTCCAGATTGGCTTCCATTACAACGTCGCTGGATATGATATCTACCTTGGGGAAATTATCCTCGCTGTCGTTGCGCTTCTGTTATTTGCATTCCTGAGCATTCGAGGCGTCAAGTTCACCGGCGTCTTTCAGACGGGACTCGTTTTTGCCCTGGTTGGCGGCGTTCTCATCATAACAATAGCGGCCATAGTAAATCCGAATGTGAGCTTTTCAAACCTCACGCCAGGCTTCTATCCCGGTAATGCACCGTTAGCCGGAATTCTCGCAGTAGTCGCTGTTGCACCATGGGCATTTGTCGGTTTCGATACGATTCCACAAGCGGCAGAGGAGTTTAAATTTTCTGCGAAGAAAACGAAGACATTGATGATTCTGTCCATCCTCTTCGGTGCTGCGGTGTATGTGCTTTTGAACACAGTGACCGCAGCGACGATCCCGGAAGGATATGAGACTTGGGCAGCCTATATTGATGACATGCCGAACCTTAGCGGACTGATCTCTCTTCCGACGTTCCACGCCGGTTATCAACTGCTCGGTACGGCGGGTGTGGTGTTCCTTGGAATTGCAGTTCTCGGCGCTATCCTCTCTGGCATTATCGGATTCTAT
>CADCQX010000151.1 GCA_902803695.1 Oscillospiraceae bacterium | reverse complement strand
GAATATACAAAAAATTATTCATCATATTTCGATGGTGTAGATAATTCAGTGATCTCAGGTTCACAGATAAGTGATAATCTCGGAAAGATCCTGTATTTCGGATTCCATGATGAATTTAACTATTCAGGAGATAACATGTGGAACGTAGATTATGCCGATAATAAAGAGAATATCGCTGAATATATTGCAACTCAGACTCTGATATGGGAAACGATCTACGGCTATCGTGACGCGGAATTTAACTATGTATCTCATGAAGGATATGATGAGCCTCTGGATTTCATCGATAACGTTCCGGATGAAGATGAGATAATGTTTTCATACAATAAGATAGTAAGCAGTATTAAGTATCAGAATACTATTCCGTCTTTCATGTTTTCGAGCAGGGAAGAAGCAATAGAAAACCCATATGAATTACCGTTTGATTATGCACAGGGACTTTATACGGATACTTATTCTGATAGTAACGGTAAGGTACAATCTTTCAATTACTATGTTGACGGCAGCACAATGTATTTCGCCAAATACGACACGAACACATTGTGTGTATCGATACCTAGAGACTCCGATGCTACCAAAGATGATCCGACACTTCTTGTGATCGATCCGTATAGTGCAGGGTACCAGGAAATTAATGTAACTGTATGGAGCTGTTCGACAAAACAAAACGGAATAACATTTGGCAAGTATAAAGCAGTTCCGAACTTCGGTTATGCTGCGTTTTATCCCGGAACATATGCTAAACCGGATAAGGGTTCGATCTCTATAACAAAGACAGGGGAGGCCTTTACAGGAGTAAACAAGACCATATCCGGAAAATACGAATTGAGTGTTCCAACGTATTCCAAATATAATCTTCAGGATGTTGAGTTTACTATTAAAGCATATGAAGATATCTACTACGATTACAAGATAATGTATTCAAAAGGAACCGTTATCGAGACTAAAAAGACTAATGAAGAAGGAAAGGTAACTTTTGACAATCTCGGTTATGGAAAATACGAGATCACTGAAACATCAGTTAGCGGAAATGACTATATAGAAGGCGTTGAGCCGATTATTGTCGAGATAAATTATAATACTTCCAATAATACTATTGACAAAATATCAAAAGAAGTTGATAATTTGTACCAGAAGGTGAAGGTAGGAGGCATGAAGACCTTTGAAGCCATTGATCCTTCATTTGATCTTGATATGAATGCTGAAATGAGCCAGGTTCTTATCGGACTTTTCTCAGGAGAAGATATCTATGGTAAGAATGGGGCTGTTCTTAAGAAAGATGCTCTAATAGCTCTGGCAGTACCTGATACGGACGGTTCCTTTGAGTTTAATGTTGATCTTCCAAGTGGTGAATACTATGTAAAAGAATTAGAAGGAAGTTCTAACTTTATTCTTGATGAATCAATTCATACGATTAGTGCTTCATGTGAAGAAGATAAGGAAGTCACAAAATATAATTCTGATGACGTACAGAATAAGACGGGAAACATTAACGGCATCAAGAAAAACAGCAATGATAAACCGCTGGAAGGCGCTACAATAGGGCTTTTCAAGGACATTGAATGTACAGAAAAGATAATGGAAACAGTTACATTATCAGATGGTATATTTGAGTTTAAAGATCTGATAATCGGTACATATTATGTAAAGGAATTAGCTGCTCCTGAAGGATATCAGATATGTGATGATGTGTATGCGATCGAACCAAGGATCATTAATGATGATGAATATATGATCGTAATTATTGATGAACTGATCCCAAGTCCGACACCAAGTCCGACGAATACTCCGTCAGCTACACCGACTGTAACAAATACTCCGACGCCAACAGCGATACCTCCAAAAGAAGAAACTCCTAAACTTGTTACAACCGTTACTCATGATAGTCCAAAGCCAAATGAGGATACAACAACTCCGACTCCAAGTCCGACAGGAACTCCAACGAAATTGATCACAACAACCGGAGAGAATAAATCGATAACAACAATAATCGGATCATCAATTCTATATTCATTGATCCTGACAGCTGGAATAGTATTAACTTATAAGAAACTTATCTCTGTTATCATTTTAAAAAGAAGATGATAGAAGAAGGCGGGCATCATTTTGGTGTCCGCTTATTTTCTATTTATATCCTGATTTCTATAATATCTTATTCGGTATAATTCCAATTTTACCGAATTGAGAAGGGATAGTTTAAGTATATAGGGATAATTATATGTCAGGCATATTCTGGATTAATGTGTTTTTCGGCAAATAAGCCAGTATCAGGCCTTTCCGTTATCCTGGTTATGATGAACTTATCTCTATCATCTATTTAAATATGTTTTCTGATCATATAATTCACGTATTAGATTTTTATATCTGTATAATTTTTTATTCGGAAATTTTTTATCAGTTTGATTTATAGATTTTATTATTCATCTATTATTCATTAATTCAATCGATCACACTTACTTTTTTAATGATTGTATATTGAAATATAAAACGAGATAAACAGAAATACTCATCTGATTATCTCGTTTATTTTGTAAATATTCTCTCAGCTCAAAGAAGTATCATTTTCTCCTCTCACCTGATTTTGCCTCTACCCCTCTACACCGAACAAGTGTTCTTTTTCTGTTTATCCAAATAAAGCAACGATTGTCGGTTCCCCGATGCAAGTTATTTCAACTCCGGGAGCAATATCTCCATAAATAAGTTCTGACAATAATTGTTCAGATGTAACATCTATCCATTCCCCATCTATATAAAAGAATGATACTCCTGGATCTGTATGCACTACTGATCCAAGTTTTCCAACGGCATAACCGCTTTCACTCATTCTGAAATCTTGAGCTTCAATATAAAAAGAATTGGCTTCAGTTGTTATAAATCCATTCTTGGCTTTCTCAACAACAGTGAATTCAGTAACATTTAACGGTTCATCGAGTTCTATTACATGATAACCTGTAATATCCGACTCGTAAGTTAATGTTGTTAATAATTCTCCAAATTGTCCATCATATATTTCAATTGTTAGCTCAACCGGAGTGTCATTACTCCTTGGAGAAGCAATAATACCAAGGGCTTTCAATTCGCCGGGATTATTAAAGATCGAAGCTGCAATCGTTTCATCAGCATCTTTGGTTCTGACATCTATGGCAGGGATCTTACCGGTTGCAACACCATAAGAATAATCATTAGTTAAATTACCGGTTATGATACTATCGATACCATAATCGTATGAAACCCAGGCATAGCCGTTGTTTCCCCAGCTTGTCGATCTGCTGTTCTGAATAAGCCATGCACCGTTTGAAGATGGAACAGATTGGAAATAGTCTGCCGGAAAATCATCATCCCAACCGACTAGAGCAACCCAGTGATCTCTTGGTAAGCTTGTACTCTGTGTATAGATACCATTCGCGCTTTTATCATAATCCCAGGTAAAATCCACTTCGATCGGTCCGTTTTCTTTTACTAATTCCTTAACTTCATCTATAGAGAATGATTGTTCCCCGATAGCTTTATTTCTGTAGCGAACATTATAGTCCTTCAGAAGATATCCGTCATACGGTTCTGTTGACAGGGCGAATACTGTTCCAGCAGCTTCATGAGCACCATAATCATTAAAGTTTCCAATCTTTATATAAAGACCTTCAGGCGAATTAGGATCATCCGGATCAGCAATATATATCCTGTCGAGAACATCCAAAGGATCTATGTAAGGAAGTTCTCCATTCTCTATCTGGTAATTAACGTCTAATACTGTCACGCCTGCATATATATCACATGAACCTGTGGATTGATAAAGAACAGGGCCCGCAAATCCTTCCTGGTTCCAGCAGAAGCTTCTTTCAGGATCCTGAAATGGTACAAAAGCATTTTCTGAAGCTTCAGAAAACATCTCTGATACGTCTGTTATCGGATCGGATAACGGAACCGTAGGCATCGTCCAATCATTAGATTTTATAGTCGTTTGTATTGTCTCGTCAGAAACTGAAATATTAGTCTCATCAACCTGAGATGTCAGTAGTTCAGATGATTCAGGATCTGTTTTTGAACATCCGAAAACACACATACTGAAGCTGCTTATCAATATTAGAGACATAATCTTTTTCTTCATACTGAATTCCTCCATATATGTTCTATTATAAAGAACAGAGAGTATTGATTCTTATCTTTTTAGGCAGAATAATGGCAACTTGCACACATTATGCTATAATCCACGAAGAAATCAGGAGACGAATGATCATGGAATTTAATGAACTAATTAAACGAATAAATGAACTAAGCAGAAAATCCAAGGCCGAAGGATTGAATGAGGACGAGAAAAAAGAACAGACAGAGCTTCGTAATGAATACCGGGCACTGGTTGTTGGAAATCTTTCATCTCAATTAAATACAATGAAGATTAAATACCCTGACGGAACTATCAAAGACGTTAAAAAGAAATAAAAAAAGCGGTTCGATTGAACCGCTTTTACTATAGTCATTAATAAACAATCAGATCTGATCGAGAGCCTGTGAAAGGTCAGCGATGATATCATCAGCATTCTCAATACCGACAGAGAATCTGATAAGATCAGGAGCAATACCTGCTTCACGAAGCTGCTCATCGGTAAGCTGACGGTGTGTGTGGCTTGCCGGATGCAAGAGACATGTATGAGCATCAGCAACGTGTGTAGCGATGATTGCGATCTTAAGAGCATCCATGAACTTCTCCTGAGCTGCTCTGTCGCCCTTGATACCAAAGCACATTACGCCACAAGTACCATTAGGAAGATACTTTTGAGCGAGATCATAATACTTGCTTGACTTAAGGCCAGGATAATTTACCCAAGCTACCTTTGGATGATTCTCAAGGAATGTAGCAACCTTAAGAGCATTCTCACAGTGACGTGCAATACGTACATGTAAAGACTCAAGACCGAGATTTACATAGAAAGCATTCTGTGGTGACTGGATACAACCGAAATCTCTCATGAGCTGTGCTGTAGCCTTTGTGATATATGCAGCCTTACCAAACTTTGTAGCATATGTAAGACCGTGATATGACTCATCAGGAGTTGTAAGTCCAGGGAACTTATCAGCGTGAGCCATCCAATCGAAGTTACCGCTGTCGATGATAGCGCCGCCAACGGAAACACCGTGACCGTCAATATACTTAGTTGTTGAATGAGTAACGATATCTACACCGAACTTAATTGGATTACAGTTAACTGGTGTAGCAAATGTGTTATCTACGATAAGCGGAACTCCGTGGCTGTGAGCCAGATGAGCGAACTTCTCAAAATCGAATACAGTACATGTAGGGTTTGTGATCGTCTCACCGAAAACACACTTTGTGTTAGGCTTGAAATACTTAGCAAGTTCTTCCTCAGGGAGATCCTGATCTACAAATGTACACTCGATTCCCATCTTAGCCATTGTTACGCCGAAAAGATTATATGTTCCGCCGTAAATGGATGATGAAGAGATAAAGTGATCGCCTGCTTCACAGATATTAAAGATTGCAAAGAAGTTTGCAGCCTGACCGGAGGAAGTAAGCATTGCAGCATATCCGCCTTCCATCTCACAAAGCTTAGCTGCTGCCATATCGTTTGTAGGGTTCTGAAGTCTGGTATAAAAATATCCGGATGCCTCAAGGTCGAATAATTTACCCATGTCCTCGCTGGAACCATATTTCCATGTTGTGCTCTGATAGATTGGCAGCTGTCTTGGTTCACCATTACCAGGAACATAACCGCCCTGTACGCATTTTGTTTCAATGCTGCTCATAATTGATCCTCCATAAAATAAACTGAAAAAACTTGTTTGATTATATCACTCTTCACCTGAAACTGATACATCTTTTATGATAATGGAAGGGCAGAACATCTCCCCTTTTCCGCCAGGGTAGGAAGTAAGATCATTACCAACGGATGATATCTTTTTAAGAACATTAAAGAAGTTATCTGCAACAGTTATCTGTTCAACTGCACGATCAACTTTGCCATCCTTGATAAGGTAACCTTCACAAAGCAAAGAGAAATCCCCGCTGATCTCATTTACGCCTGCATGAAGTCCTGCAAGATCGGTGATATAAAGACCCTCCCCTACTTCTTTACACAGTTCTTCGAAACTCTTGTCTCCCGGTTCAAGAACTACATTAGTGGCAGAGATGGAACCTCTGTAACCGTTACCTGTGGACTTCTTCCCTTCTTTATGAGCTGTCTTAAGGTTATAAAGAGCCGTCTCGAAAACACCCTTATTTATGAAGCATTTCTCATAATTAAGTACTCCCTCGTCATCGAAGTATGCTTTAAGGAGAGCCTTCTCAAACATAGGAGATTCCTTAAAAGTAACGATATCAGAAGCTATCTTCTCCCCTTCTTTGCCTGCAAGTAGCGATAAACCTTTCTGCATGGCATAGGAAGAAAATACTCCAAAGAATGTACTGAACATGGAGATAGTTGCTTCGTTGCCTAAAACGATATCATATTGGGCAGATTTAACGGATTTGGCACCGAATTTGCTTACGAGCTTTTTCTTAAGCACTTCAACGAATTTTTTCTCGTCAAACTTGTCGATATCATTTCCGTACCAGAAATAATCAGCTGTCTTAGTTACGCCGTCTTCTTCTGCTCTTGCTTCAGCGATGATCGTAATAGAATCCGTTTCTCTTAAAAGGTCCAGGCCCTTGGAATTATTAAGAAGGAAAATGCCTGTCGAACAGGAGATTGAGAGATAATCAACGTCCTTGATCCTAGGATCGGAATCAAGAATTGCCTTTTCCAATGAAAGACCTGTCTTTTTAAATCTTTCATAGTTATTCTTATCATAATTACCGCTTAACAGGTTGGCCTTAAGAACGCTGTTTTCAGGGTCGCAGTAGAAGAAATCCTCATCGTCATCATCCAGGACTTCTGCGTTTATTTTCGCCTCAGACAAAAGGAAATTAATACCGTCATCATTGATATCTGAAGTTGATGCGACGCCCATCTGACCATTGAGCTTGCCTCTGAATGAGATAGCCTGATCATTGCTGTTCTCGAAGTTGCTGACTTCTCCGTGAAGTATATCAAGACCCATGGATGAACCGCCTGCAAAGCAGACCTCACAATCTTCAAAATCATATGATCCCGACTGGACCATAACTTTTTTCATAAACTCTTTTGCATTATTAATATCCATAAGTACGGCACCTCCTTAATCTCTTCCGCCGACGATCATTGAAGATACTCTGATAGTCGGTTGTCCGACATTGACCGGAACTCCGCCAGAGAGCGAACCGCACACACCTGCGGAATGCTGAAGGTCGTTTCCAACTCTGTCGATATTCATAAGGACCTCACCGCCTTTACCTATAAGCGTAGCTCCGCGTACAGGTTCTGCGATCTGGCCGTTTCTGATCATATATCCTTCGGTAACTGCAAAGTTGAATTCTCCCGTTGCAGTATCTACTGACCCGCCGCCCATCTTTGCTGCATAAAGGCCGTACTCTGTATCAGAGATGATATCCTTAGGATCGTCCTTGCCGTTCTCGATATATGTATTACTCATTCTGGATGTAGGAGCAAACGTATAATCCTGACGGCGTGAGCATCCTGTAGGCTTCATTCCCATACGGCGAGAACCGAGTTCATCAACAAGATAGCCTACACAGATACCGTCCTTGATAAGCTGGAGATCAGATGATTCGTTACCTTCATCATCATAGTTATACGAACCCCACTCACCTTCAATACGTGCATTATCCTTGGCTGAAACAACAGTATTTGCAATCTGCTGTCCGAGCTTATCTGTAAAACAAGAAGCCTTGATACCGACTGAAGTAGCTTCGAGAGCGTGTCCGCAGGCCTCATGGAAGATTACACCGCCAAATCCGTTACCGATTACTACAGGCATCTTGCCGGAAGGAGCATAACCGCAAGTTGCCATTCTGATAGCTGATTCACAGCATTCTGTGGCTTTATCAACGATTGGATAATTCTCTATGAAACTATAGCCGAGTCTGGTTCCCGGACTAACGTGACCGGTCTGCTTTTCATCACCGTTTGTAGCAACGACAGAGAGCGTAAGCCTGAGTCTTTCGGATGTCTCGCCGATATTTACTCCTCGAGTATTTACGACACGGATCTTTCTTTCACCTGTAGCAATGGAACCCGTCGTTTGCGTGATCATCGGGTTAAAGTTTGATGCGTGATCCAAGCCTTTTCGAAGAAAATCAACATAATCTTTCTTTGTTTTCGAAAAAGATGAGGTCGTAAGATAAGCCTGGTTATAATACTTGAGCTTATCCATAAGTTCCATCTTGGCGCCTTCTCCGGCATTAACAGCCAAAGATGCTTCGGAAGCAAGCTTTATCAAGGCATCCACATCGAAATCGTTGGAGAATACATAAACGGAATTAACACCGGACATTACTCTGATACCGATTCCTCTGTCAATGGTCGAGTTTGCCTTAATGACTTTATTGTTCAAGAGATTAACGGAACTTCTTTTTGTGTCTTCGATGAAGACCTCTGCAAAATCGGCCTTTTTGCCGAGCGCAGCCTCAAGGATCAATGAAATACTGTTATCATTTAACATATTCATCCTCGTATTATTAGATTTGTAGTTTTTATAGACCCTCATCAAGGTCTTATAATGCTCACAGACGCTGTGGATTAGTCCTGTT
>CADCQX010000150.1 GCA_902803695.1 Oscillospiraceae bacterium | reverse complement strand
TCGGACTCTGTCCAGGGCTACGAGTTCCACGTGCATACATCAAAGTGATATGATGAGCGTTTGCCTTTGGCGGACGCTCATTTTTGTTATAATACTGACATCGGATTTTCGAGAAAGAGGAAAGATAATATGAAAATTGGAATCATTTGTGCAGACATAGACGAAGTCGACCCGATCCTCAAGGAGATGACGGTCACGGCCACCACCGACAAGGCGATGCTCAAGATCCACGAAGGCACTCTCTGGGGCATCGACACTGTCGCGCTTTTTTGCGGGGCTTGCCGAAGCAACGCCGCGCTGGCGACTCAGCTTGTGATCGACCTTTATGACGTCGACAGGATCATCAACGTCGGTGCCGGCGGCGGAATGGATCCCGTTGTCCGCATCCTCGATACGGTCATCGCCGAGGAGTGCATCTACTGCGATATCCAGGAGCGCGTTCTCACGGGCTACCATCCGTGGATGGGATCAGACTGGTTCAAATCTGACCCTGAGCTTCTTTTGGCCGCTCGAAAAGCCGCTCAGAAGATCTCGTCCAAGTATAAGATCCACTTCGGCAAGATCGCAACCAGCGAGAAGTTCATTATCGATGAAGGCAGAAAAGAGATCATGGAAAAGTTCAGCCCTCTTTCCGTTGACATGGAGACAGCTGCCATCGCTCACGTATGCTATGTTAACAAGGTTCCGTTCCTCGCCATCAGGACTATCACGGATACCGAGGAATATAGCGGCGACGACAACTACAACGGCAACCTTGAAGAGGCGACATACATCGGAAGAGATATAACAAAAGCTCTTTTCGAAGAGCTAAGGTAAGGCAGGAGAAAACATGAAAGTAGGAATAATCGGTTACGGCAGCATGGGCAAGATGCTGCTGTGGAATTTTGCTAAGGAAGGCAAGATCAGCAAAGATGATCTTTATGTCTCCAACAGAACAACAGAAAAACTTAAGGATGCGTCTGAGATCGCTCAGATCGCCGACAGCTGCGCTTTGGCATCTGTGTGTGACATCACGTTCATCTGCGTGCGCCCCGTCGATCTGAAGACGGTTTTGGAGCAGATCAAGGACCATGTCAAAAACGATGCGCTTGTCGTGTCCTTAAACGGCAGCATCACCTTCGAGATGATCCACAAGATCCTCGATCATAAAACCGCCAAAGTGATCCCGAGCCTCACCGCTGAGATCAAAAGATCACAGACCCTGGTCTGCTACGATTCCAAAGTCGGGCAGGCAGATAAGGATGCTCTTACCGCGCTTCTTAAAAACGCCGGCGACGTGATCGAACTTCCTGAAGAAGAGATGGGTATGGGTTCCGAACTCGTAAGCTGCATGCCGGGCTTCATCGCATCGATCTTTGATGTCATCTGCAATTCCGCTGAGGGCCACACGTCGATCCCCAAAGATCAGATCGTGCAGATGGTCTTAAGAACGATGAGCGCAACAGGAGACCTCATGCTCCAGAAAGGTCTGAGTTTTGAGCAGGTCGTAGGCAGAGTCGCGACCAAAGGCGGCATTACGGAAGAGGGCACAAAAGTAGTATACGAGGGTTTCCCGCAGACGGCTGATCTCCTTTTCGAAAAGACACTTGAGAAAAGATGCCTGACATCCCAACGAGCAAAGGATAATTTCTGATATGAACACGATTGGAACACGAACGATCACGACCGACAGACTCGTTCTCCGAAGATACAAAACCGAAGACGCCGAGGACATGTATAACAACTGGACTTCCGATGAAAATGTCACGAAGTTCATGCCTTGGCCGACCCACGAGAGCGTCGGTTTCACAAGGCAGCTTCTTACCGAATGGGTCTCCTATTACGACGACGGCGGAACCTACAATTGGGGCATCACTTTGAAGGGCGATGACCACGTTATCGGCAACATCGCAGTCGTCAGCAAAAACGAGAATATCCGCTCCTTCGAGATCGGTTACTGCCTCAGCCGAAAGCACTGGGGAAAGGGCATCATGCCGGAAGCTTTGAGGGCAGTCATCACCTATCTTTTTGACGGTGAAAAAGACCTTAACCAGATCACCGCGACACATGACACCAGAAACGAGAAATCCGGTCGCGTTATGCAGAAAGCAGGCATGCATTTTGAAGGAGTTATCCGTGAGTCAAAAGTGAATTCCCAAGGGCTTCATGACACCGCATACTACTCCGTCATAAGAAGTGATCTTGTGACGAGAAAGCAGTATGAAGATCTGTTCATGGAGGTGCACCCGAACTTTTTCGAGAGGGAATATGTGCGAAATACGGAAGAAGGAAAAGTTGCGTCCGAGATGTTCCTGCGACTTCAGGAATTCGATTCATCGAAGTATGTAAAAGACCTTCCCGATATAACCTTCGGCTTCTACGACGGTCCTCTGGATGTGCTCCATGAAGCGGTGGCAAAAGTCAATCCGAACTGGGTCAAGAACTTTACGGAAGACATGAGATTTTACTGTGGTATCGAAGACGGAAAGATAGCATGCTTTTGCATCATCGATGATTTCGGTACACATGAAGTTAACGGCATGACCTGGAAGATCGCAGGCCCGGGATGCGTCGGCACAGTTCCTGAATACCGTGACCGCGGGCTCGGACTTACCATGATCAGTCACGTAACCAAGATCCTTCGCGACGAGTTTTATGACTACAGTTACATTTTCTACACATATGTCGACAAGTGGTACGAGAAGCTCGGGTATAAGACTTTTTTGAAGTGGGACAAACACGGCTTTGTCGACTGAATGTGTTACAATACCTGCACGTTAAAATCATTTTTCGGGAGATAATATCATGGCTGTAATCCACTTTAAAACAATGAACACAAATCTTCAGGAGTCTATTCGAATGGCGAAGGTTCCGGAGAAAAATGTGATCGATGTCAGCCAGAAATTAAAGTCTGAAAACAAGAAAAACTTTAAGGTGCTTTCAATTGTCATGGCTGCCGTCGCTGTTATACTTGGCGGAAATCTGGCTTACGTCTTGATCAAAAATCCAAGTATGCAGGATGCTTTGCTTCAGTGGATCATCGGCTATATTGCCATTGTGGCGATCATATATTTCCTGGTGTATTTATGTATCTGCGGCATCATCAAGATCCAGTTCAACGGCGCACTTAAAGAAGGCTATCCTGAGCTATACAAAGAGCATAAGATCTGAACTCAGGAAACGTTGGCCTTATTCATTTCAGTGATCGTTGTAACCAGTGCATCATGATCTGACAGATCCATGTTTTTTATCGAAGGCGAGTAGATAGTTGTTCTGATGTGATCGGTCTGATCCGCGTATCTGTTTACAAAAGAATAATCCAGGATATTTTGGATACCGGTAGGTCTTGTCATAACATCTATTGTCTTAGTGTCTCTAAGTATGACATTGAGTTTCAAAAGCCTGTCCTCATACGGTCCACCTATAAATGAATTCAAGTCTCCGACCAGGAAGAATTTCTTTGCCTTGTCAGAATAATATTGAGCGATATCCATGATATCTTTCCACATCATTTCCGCTATATTCTTTCGATCATTTTGAGTGCTGAATATCTGCGGTATCCAGGCATTCAGGATTATATAATCATCTGTTTCAACCAGATTATATCTGAGCTTGAATCCGGAATGATCATCCTTAAGATGCATGGCTTTGGTAAGTGTAATATGCTTTCCTTTCAACATGATACAAACACAGTTGTTGTAATCCTCGCTTTGCTTGTAGGAAGAAGGAAATACAGGTTCATAATAGTTACCAAGTGTGTGCATCAATGCATTAAGGCAGACATCATTTTCTCCTGTCCTGAATTCTTGCAGGAACAGTATATCAGGCATAACTTTACTTACTTCCCTGGCAATGTCTCTAAGGCGTTCTGAAAGGTCTGTATTCGTTGCTTTATAGCCCTTTACATTCAGGCTCATGCATACCTTTTCTTTTGGATTTTTATAGATCTGAAACAGGACACATATCAGCATAGAGTAGGGAACAAAAATATCGTACTTACTCCGGATCTCCTTTTTAAGTTCCCTAAGGTAATCAACATTCTCCTGATCGACCTTTACACCGACTTTTCTGCCAAAGTTTATGCTCCTGTCTTTTACAAGTCTTGGCCAGAACAGATCTTGTGCTTTGTGGTCTTTCCGTACAGCTTTTATAAGTCTGTTTACCGTGAGAGGTGCACATATTTCTTTTGCTGAAAGTTTAATGCTGATAGTAACCATTGGAATCTCCTTTTCTCTGATACTAACAGGTTTAAGTTTTTATATAATCGACAATTTTACGCAATTGTCGACAATTGATACGAAGGCATATTGAAAACGCGCTTAAACAGGATTCTTTCCAACCATAAGAGACATTTGAAAAATCCGTTTTTTCCCTTTCCAACCTAAGGATTATTACATGCGATGAAAAACACGGATCCAGCTGGTTTTGACTACATGAAAGAGAGTAGTTTCCATGTTATTCCAACCTTTGGTTTTTTATGAAAAGAATAAAGATCTATTTTTTATTTCTTAAGGTGGGAAAAACAAAAACAGAAAACTAAATAGTAAACAAAAGGTCGGAAAAATAATATGTTGATTTGAAGAAAAAGACTTAAGGTTGGAAAGAGTGATACAATGCAGTTATGAGGTATCAACCATTGGTTGAATTTACTGATTCAATTCGATTAATGAGTTATTGCTCTTTATCTGAACCGGGGGATAACATAAAAGAAAAACGGAGGTTTCGTGAGATGCTTGACAGTATGAAAGTCGGACATTTTATCATGGGAAAACGCAAGGCCCTCGGTATGACCCAACAACAATTGGCGGAGAGATTGAATGTGTCTTTTCAGGCTATCTCCAAATGGGAGAATGGAGCTGCTTATCCGAACATTGAGATACTGAAAGATCTTTCTACCATACTTGATGTTACTGTCGATGAGATCCTTCAGGGAAGCGAGAAGCAGGCTGACGGACTTTCTTACAGCAAAGCAGGAATCGACATTGCCTACACGGATACGATAAAGACAGAGATGGCAAAAAGTCTGGAGACAAAGGACAAGCGTGTATTAAACGGCCTTGGACCTTTTGCCTCCTTATATGACATCAATTTCCCTGAGATAAAAGACCCCGTACTGGTACTTAAATCAGAGGAACCGGGATCCAAGCAGAAGCTTGCTTTGGAATATGGTTATACAGAATCCATTTGCCATGATATGATCAACCACTTGGTCAACGATGTCATCGTTATGGGAGCAAAACCTCTTGCAGTATTGGATACTATCGTGTGTGGTAATGCAGAGAAGGATACCATCAAGACACTTGTAAAAGGAGTGTCAGATGCATGTAAAGAAAATGAGTGTTCTCTTGTCGGAGGAGAGACTTCTATCCAACCTTTGGTAGTTGATGCAGGTGTTTATGTTCTCACATCCAGCATCGCGGGAATCGTTGAAAGATCCAAGGTGATTGACGGCTCGGCAATCGAAGACGGAGATGCGGTTCTGGCAGTTGCATCAAACGGACTTCACACGAACGGATATTCTCTTGTTAGACTTCTTATGGACAAGAAGCCGCAGATCAAACTCGACAAGATAGACGGCATGACTTTTATCGAGCAGATAATGAAACCTCATACTCCTTACTATAAGGCGGTAAGAGATCTGTTCGGCAAAGACCTGATCCACGGCATGGCACATATCACCGGCGGTGGTATAGAAGGCAATTTAAAAAGAGTGATCCCAGATGGATTAAGTGCAAAGATCGACCTATCCAAGATCAAACTCTTGAACATCTTCAAGTATATAAGGAGCAACGGTAATATAAGTGATGAAGAGATGCTCAGAACATTCAACTGCGGTGTCGGATTTATCGTTTCGACTTCGCAGAAGAACAAGAAGATGGTCATGGATCACATTAAGAAATCCTACGATTGTTATGAGATCGGCTTCATAGAAAAAGGCGACATGAAAGTCGCCTTCGAAAATCGTCTGAATTGGCTTTGAACCTTAACGGTCTCTTTCCTCAACAACGTGGATAATCTCCTTGGAATTTAAGAACTCTCCGAGGCGTTCTCTAATGAATGTCGGCTTGATGTTGTATTTCTCTATCTCATCGACAGGCAGCCATACAAGTTCCTCTCCGTCATCAGTTGTGGTTCTGCATTTAGCAAGTTCCTCCGGTGTTACGTTCATCAGATAATAGAACTCGATAGTATGACAATCGTATCCGTCAATAACGCCTTCCTTGCCGTCAAAGAAATTCTCGCAAACGATCGAGAGGTGGTCTATGGTGGCACGCATGCCTGACTCTTCCTCGAGTTCTCTCAGGATACAAGTTTCCGTAGTCTCGCACATCTTGACTGCACCGCCGATCATGTAATTGTAGTCGGCATAATTACTCTTTACGAACAACATCTTTCCGTCATTAACAACGATCGCACCTGTCCTGAAACGGAAGTACTTGGTTGGTCTTACAAAACCGCAGTCAGGATTCAGAAGTTTTTCTGCTCTCTCGAGTATCGGCAGTTCCCTTTGTGCAATGAGTCTTCCGATACTTGAATCCTTGTGCTTTTCATATTCGCTAACCGCTTCCTCATAAGTATACTTCAGGGTACTTAAGTGGAAATCATTGATCTCCGCCTCGGTCATGTGCTTGTCACCCCAGGACTTAACCTTGCACAGGAAATAATTACTGATGTTATGTCTCTTGATGACATTATAGTAATCACTTACCGTACCGATCTTGCACAGGACATCAACGGTGACACCGAGTTCCTCGAGCAATTCTCTTCTGATCGCTTCTTCCAGGTCCTCGCCTGATTCAACTCCGCCGCCGGGAGTCTCTATGTGCGTTGCCTTTCCGAAAGCATCATCACGGTCAGCCCTCACAAAATAGAAGTAACCCTCATCATCGAAAACGATCGCCCTCGCGATATTCCTGTCATGAGTAATCTCCTCGAGTGGCCACTCGTTGTCTTTAAATTCCAACTTCAGTTCTTTTCCGATCATCAGATCACTTCCTTCCTCTTGAAAAAATAAACGGAATAAGAAAATAACACTATCTCATTTTGTTTGCAAGAAGATTTTTGCGTCACCGCATTTTTCTTATACAAATTCCAACCATAAGTGACATATCCTTTTTATTCGAAAAAAATATCCAACCTTATGTTGAACAAGGAACACACTCTTTCTTTTTATTCCAACCTTAGGTTGCTGGTATCCAAAATATAAGAAGGTTTCTGAAGACAAGCAGGGAGTCAGAACCATTTTTGGAGACAAAAAACCAACCCTATGGAGGAGAAGAAAAATCAGGATTTTTGATAGTAATCTTAAGGTTGGAAAAAAGAATAAGGATTTTGGAATTCCTACCTTAGGATGGAGTGGGATTGTTTCAGTAAGGAGTTGAGTGCTACAATTAAATCTACTAAATGATACAGAGGGTTATATGCTTAAGGTCTTTTTGGTCGAGGACGAGTATGTTGTCCGTGAAGGAATAAAGAATAATATTGATTGGGAAGGGCACGGTTTCGTTTTCTGCGGTGAAGCGGGAGACGGCGAGGTCGCGTATTCCATGATCCAAAAAGAGCAGCCCGATATTGTTATTACTGATATTAAGATGCCGTTTATGGACGGTCTTACACTGAGCCGCATGATCAAGGCGGAGTTCCCGTGGATGGAGATCATTCTCCTGACGGGCTATGAGGATTTCCAGTTTGCGAGGGATGCCATAAGGATCGGTGTGTCCAGATATCTTTTGAAGCCGATCAGCGGAGATAATCTTGTAAGGGAGCTGGATGCGCTCTCGGAGAAGATCAAAGAGAAGAAGGAAGAAAGAGCTGCCGCCGAGCGTTATGAGAAAGACATGCGCGAGAGGACGGAACTTGATAAGAGAGACTTTTTCTACCGGATGGTAAAAGGCGAGAAGAGTGCATCGGAACTTATAGAGGAAGCAAAGAAACTCAATATCGATCTTAATGCATTAAGGTACAATGTGGTCCTTCTGAAGATCTGGTCCATCAAGCATGACATCGGCGAGTTCTCGAAAAGTGTTGTTAAAGTTGAGGACGAGATCAGGAAGATCGCTGACGAGAACGGCGCGATATTTTTTGATTTTAAGGTAGAGGGAACGGCGTTTTTGTTCAGGGCAGATGACGATGCTTCCATTAACAAGCATGTGGATACTGCAACGGCAAAGATGAAAGAGCTGTTTGAGAATTATCCTCATATCAGATACTTCGGAGGCATAGGCCAGACCGTAAACAGGATCACGGAGATAAGGACTTCGTTTGACTGGGCGGGAAGAGCTTTCGCGCACCTGTATCTTACGTCGGAGAATGCGTTCCTTGTCGGTTCCGAGGAAGGACTTAAGCCTGTTAATGATGCGGATATCTTATCCGAGATCGATCCGAAGCACATCGACAGAAGGCTCATCAAAAAGTTCCTTCGTGCGGGTGAGACGCCGGAGATAACCTTCTTCCTGGAAGAATTCCTGAACGGCGTAGGAAATAACGCGATAAAAACATCGATGCTCAGGCAGTATATTGCTATGGACATGTATTTCTGCGTGGCGGATTTTACTGAGAACGAGCTCGGTCTTACGAAGGAGGAACTTGCCGAGAATGTGGAGTTCCCGAGGAAGGATATCCTTGCTGATGAGAAGAAGACTTATGATTATCTTTATGAGATGATCGCGACCACATTGTCGCTTCGCCAGAATCATGCGATGAGCAGGTATCATGATGTCATCAACGAGACCATTACTTATATCAACGGCCATTATTCGGACGAGGAGCTGTCGCTCAATTCGCTGGCGGCGCAGGTCAATTTCTCGCCGAATCATCTCAGTGCGATCTTTAAGCAGGAGACGGGCCAGCCGTTCATCAAGTACCTTACTGATTACAGGATGAATGTTGCCAAGGACCTTCTTTGCAGCACCTCGAAAAAGAGCAACGAGATCGGAGTTATGGTGGGCTACAGAGACCCGCATTATTTCTCGTATCTCTTCAAAAAAACACAGGGCGTTACGCCGACACAATACAGGAATCACGAGCGGGGCAGCGGTGCTGAATAATGATCGGAAAAAAAGAGGAAAAACAGAAGTCGCGGTTAGCGACGCAGATACGTATATCGTATATGATCCTTATATTGCCGAGCATCATTTTTATGGTCTTCGCGTTCGTTGTCTTGTGGACTGTAAATAACAGATATAAGAAGATGCTGAGTTCGGTCGTGATCGCGAGCGAGATCAGTCTCGATTTCAAAAATGATTTCGATTACGAGACCTATCTTCTTATCGTAGGTAACACGACGGCGGATAAGACGACGCTTCCGGATCAGTTGGAGGATGCCAGAAAAGTCATTGACGGACTTAAGGATTACACCACCATCGATGACAACCAGAAACGACTTCAGAATGCCGAGAAATATCTTAACAACCTTGAGACTTATATCGAGAAGATCAAGGAGAATCTCGGGTATGAAAATAAGTATGAAGACAACATGCTCATTTGGGAAAATGACGTGCAGATAGTTACGTCGCTTTTCCAGGAGACTATGAACGAATATATCTATTTTGAGAACAAACAGATACAGACTGCGCAGGAAAAGAACAACCAGCTTTTCGCGGAGATGGTCGAAGTTTCGATCGCGATATTTGCCATAAGTATCGGCAGTATCATCGTGGTATCGAGCGTCGGTCCGGTGTGGATCACAAGGCCTATCGAGGAGCAGGTTAAGGAAGAGCAGAAGCAGCTGCGGAAGGCCGAGTTTGAGCTTTTGCAGGCACAGATCAATCCGCACTTTTTGTATAACACTCTGGACGCGATCGTGTGGTCGGCGGAGTCGGGAAATCAGAAGCAGGTCGTAAACATGGTCGGCAATCTGTCGGACTTTTTCAGGCTGTCGCTCAACAGGGGAAAAGAGACGGTTCTCGTGAGCGAGGAGATCAATCACGTCAGAAGTTATCTCGAGATACAGCAGATCAGGTACCAGGACATTTTGAAGTTCAATATTGATATTCCGGAGAGCATGAACGGGTTTAAGATGCCGAAGCTCACCGTACAGCCTATTGTCGAAAACGCCCTCTACCACGGCATAAAGAACAAGCGCGGCGGCGGCTCTATCAATGTGTCGGGCTATGAGCAGGGCGATAGTTTTACGTTGGTCGTGAAGGATGACGGAATCGGAATGACGGAGGAAAGACTCGCGGATGTAAGGAAGGCGATCGAGGAAGGAACGTCCGACAAAAACATCGTGTATGGTCTTTATAATGTCAATGAGAGGATCAAGCTGAATTACGGCGAAGGATACGGGATAAATATCGAAAGTAAACATGAGGAAGGCACGACTGTCACGATAAGGCTTCCGAAAAATTTCAACCTTAATCGTTGAAAAATGTAACTGTTTTCGAAAAGGGATAAAAAATCAAAAGGCATTCGTTTTTTTATCAATGGCGTTTTTTGCCTCAAAACCTAGAATGGGGGTAACAGACGGGGAAGACCCTGATTTACTACTGTTTATGGGAGGTAAACGTTAATGAAAAAGTTGTTGTCTATTGTCTTGGCATCTGTAATGCTCATCGGCTGCGCAGCATGCTCCAAGAAAGACGCTGAGGAAGGCGGTCTTATTAAGGTTGGTATCATTAATAATGACCCTAACGAATCCGGTTATCGTACAGCAAACGTAGCAGACCTTAAGGCTATGTTTACAGAGGAAAACGGATATGATGCAGAGTTCGCATACAGCTTGAAGAATGATGAGCAGATCCAGGCAGCTCAGACATTTATCCAGAACGATGTTGATTATCTTCTCTTGTCAGCTGCTGACACAGCAGGCTGGGATTCAGTTTTGCAGGACGCACAGAAGGCCGGCGTAAAGGTAATCCTTTTCGACAGAACTATTGATGCAGATTCAAGTCTCTATGAGGCTTCCATCGTTTCTGACATGGCTAAGGAAGGCCAGACAGCAGTTGACTGGCTCGCAGGTCAGGGACTCTCTGAGTACAATATCATCCACATCCAGGGCGTTATGGGCTCAGCAGCTCAGCAGGGACGTTCCGGTGCTCTCGACGATAAGGTAGCTGCAGAAGCAAGCTGGAATATCGTTAAGCAGCAGACAGCTGAGTGGAACGCAGAGAAGGCTCAGCAGATCGTTCAGTCCGTTATCGATGCAGGCACACCATTCAACGTAATCTATGCAGAGAACGACGATATGGCTAAGGGTGCAGTTGCAGCTTTGGACGCAGCAGGTATCTCTCACGGTGTTGGCAAGGACGTTATCGTTATGGGCTTTGACTGCAACAAGTGGGCTCTCGAAGAACTCCTCGCAGGCAACTGGAACTATGACGGACAGTGCAATCCTTTCCAGGCCAGCTACCTCGATCAGATCATCAAGGATCTCGAGGCTGGTAAGGCTCCTGCAGAGAAGGTCGTAATCATGGAAGAGAAGGGCTTCGACGCAGGCTCCATCACACAGGATGATGTAGACAAATACGGAATCTAATAACTATTCGTTATGTTAAGGACGCGGTGCGGAGGAATCCATTTGGACAGTCCGCACTGCGTTTTTTAAAACTGAAAAAGAGGTATAACCCGTGGATAATAACAGAATACTTGAGATGCGTGGCATCAATAAGTCTTTTCCGGGAGTAAGAGCTCTTCAGAACGTGGATTTCTCGCTCAACAAAGGTGAGATCCATGCGCTTATGGGTGAGAACGGAGCCGGAAAATCCACATTGATAAAAGTACTTACCGGCGTCTATTCCAAGGACAGCGGAACTATCAGTCTCGGTGATAAGAAAAATGTCTCAATACGTTCTCCGCAGAGTGCACAGAACCTGGGTATCAGTACCGTGTATCAGGAGATCACGCTGTGTCCTAATCTGACCGTTGCCGAGAATATATATATCGGTCGCGGCAAGAGCCAGATTACGAATTGGAAGAAGATGAATGCCGATGCGGACAAGCTCCTCAAGAAGCTTGATATTCCGGCCAGAGCAACACAGCAGCTGGCGAGCTGCTCCATCGCGGTACAGCAGATGGTCGCCATCGCGAGAGCAGTTGATATGGACTGTAAAGTCCTGATCCTCGACGAGCCTACGTCGTCACTGGACGAGCAGGAAGTTGAGAAACTTTTCGGACTCATGAGAGACCTTAAGGCACTCGGAGTCGGAATCATTTTCGTTACACACTTTTTGGATCAGGTGTACGAAGTTTGCGACAAGATAATCGTTCTTAGAGACGGTCAGTTTGTCGGTGAATATGAGATCAAGGATCTTCCGAGGGTCAAGCTTGTTGCGACGATGCTCGGTAAAGAGATGGATGACCTGTCCGACATCAAGGGCGAGCAGGGAACATATAGCGGCGAGAACAAAGATGAGAGAGTTTTCGAGGCAAAGGAACTTCAGAGTGATGCAGGCATAAAGCCGTTCGATTTCTACATCAAGAAGGGCGAGGTCAACGGATTTACGGGTCTTCTCGGATCCGGCCGAAGCGAGTGCGTCAGAGCGATCTTCGGTGCTGACAGAGTCCTTAAGGGCAAGGTTAAGATGCACGGCAAGGACGTTAAGATCAGTAAGCCTCTGGACGCCATGAAAAACGGCATCGCGTATCTGCCGGAAGACAGAAAAGTCGACGGCATAATCGGAGACCTTTCAGTCCGCGACAACATCATCATGGCTTTGCAGGTATTAAAAGGTTTCTTCCGACCTTTTTCGAAAAAACAGGCCGAAGCTTTTGCGGATGAATACATCAAAAAACTCAATATCAAGACTGCCTCAAGCGATACACCGATAAAGTCGCTGTCGGGCGGAAACCAGCAGAAAGTTATCCTCGCGAGATGGCTTTTGATGCACCCTGAATATCTGATCCTGGACGAGCCGACAAGAGGTATCGACGTAGGTACAAAAGTGGATATTCAAAAACTCGTTTTGGACCTTGCTTCCGAAGGAATGAGCGTCACGTTTATCTCGTCTGAAACAGACGAGATGCTGCGTACATGTTCAAGGCTTATCGTAATGCGTGACAGAAAGGTCGTCGGGGAATTGACGGGTGACGACCTTACACAGAACAAGATCATGAGCACGATTGCAGGAGGCGAATAACAGATGGGGAAAAGCATGATTAAAAAGATAACGGGACACCAGATGTTCATCCCGATAATGGCGCTCCTGCTCCTCGCGGTCGTTAACCTGATCGTCGATCCGGGATTTTTCAAGGTGACTCTCGGAACAAATAACAGCGGTGATCCGGTATTGTCCGGTTCGCTCATCACGATCCTGGACTACGGTTCAGAGCTCGCGATCCTCGCGATCGGAATGACACTCGTAACTGCAGCATCAGGCGGACAGGATATCTCAGTCGGAGCTACCATCGCTATCGCTGGTTCAGCAATGCTTCGCGTACTCTGCGGAACCAACACGAGACCTGAGACTATCCAGGCACCTATCATCGTCGCATTCCTTGTAGCTTGTGTCGTAGGCATGCTGTGCGGTGCATTTAACGGAGCACTGGTATCGATATTTAAGATACAGCCGATGATCGCGACGCTGATACTTTTTACGGCAGGACGATCGATCGCAGCATGGATCAACAATAACGAACTTCCTATCGTTCCTGATCCGAAATTTAAGTACTTCGGCGGATTCATTCCGGGCATCCCGATCCCGACGACGGTATTCATCGTACTTGCATGTATCATCGTTATCGTGCTGGTACTTAAGTTCACCAATCTGGGACTTTATACTCAGGCAGTTGGTATCAACGAGAGTTCTTCAAAACTTAACGGTATCAATCCTACATTCATCAAATTCCTTACCTTCGTTATCCTCGGACTTTGTGTTGCAGTTGCAGCTCTCATCAAGGTAAGCCGAATCTCCACTATCAACTATTCGGTCATCGCGAAGGACATCGAGATGGATGCGATCCTCGCCGTTGCTCTCGGAGGAAATGCATTGTCAGGCGGTAAGTTCAACATGTGGTCTTCAATTCTCGGAGCATATGTTATCCAGTTCCTTACCACCACACTTTATAAGTTCAACGTTCAGTCGGATGCTCTTTCTGCTTACAAAGCAGTCGTAGTTATCCTTCTGGTAATCTTCTCTGCTCCTGCAGTAAGAACATACTTCTCCAACTTATTCGCGAAGATCTCTACTTCCCGTAAGAGTGGAAAGGAGGCTGCAAAATGAGCAAGAAAAAACTTCTTAAAGGTAACCTGTTCAGCAGGATGAGTGATACTAACCTCCTGCTTATCATAACGGTAGCGATCTTCTTCCTGATGTACATCGGAGCGATCATTTTCCAGGGCGGCGGATTTACAAAGCCTCAGATGTTGTTCAACATCCTTAACTCCAATGCAGCCCTCATTATCACCGCCTGCGGAATGAGTATCGTAATGATAAGCGGAGGTATAGATATATCGGTCGGCGGCGTTGTCGCACTCGTATCGATGAGCTGCGCCGTGTATCTCGATTTCCATAACGGAAGCATAATCGGATCTCTTCTTATCGCAATCGCGATAGGACTTGCTTACGGAATAGTTCAGGGTGTGCTGGTAGCTTATCTTGATATCCAGCCGTTCATCGTATCACTGGCGGGAATGTTCTTCGCTAGAGGTATGACGACCATCATCAACACAAAACCGTTCAACGTTGAGAACAATCAGGCGTTCCTCGATCTTAAGGGAACGAGGATCACGGTTCCGGGAATGGGATCGTATAACAGGAAGGGGATCTACGTTCCGGCATACATCGAAATAGGTGTGGTTGTGGCTCTCGTTCTTGTGATAATATTGTTCTTGGTACTTCGCTATACAAAACTCGGCAGATCGTTCTATGCTGTCGGCGGAAATAAGCAAAGCGCACTTATGTTGGGAATCAACGTAAAGAGGACTAAGTTCTTCTCGCATCTTATCTGCAGCACGCTCGCAGGAATCGGCGGATATGTTTACTTCCTTCACGTAGGTTCAGGTTCGGCAAGCCATGCGATGGGCATGGAGATGAACGCCATTGCTTCTTCCATCATAGGCGGAACGATGTTGTCAGGCGGTGTCGGTAATATTATCGGTACACTGTTTGGAGTTCTCTCACTCAGTACCATTCAGAACATCGTGTCATCAGCAGGTCTTGATCAGGCATGGTGGACGGGTATCACGATCGCGGCGATGCTTTGCATCTTCCTTTTGATCCAGAGTGTCGTCATGAAACAGAGAAAGAGAGCGCTCAAATCTTAAGTAAAAAACGAGAGGTCGTTTTGATGAAAACTAGAGCCGTTGTAGCGGCAGTACTGCTCCTGTTGGTGACATTGGTCTCCTGCAGGAGTAGTGTCGTTGAAGAAAGCACAACTGTAAATCCTTCAGAAGAAGAGCTGATCACCGTCGGCTTTTCACAGCTTGGTGCGGAATCAGACTGGAGAAGCACCAACACTGAATCCATGCTCACGGCACTGTCCGCGGAAAACGGCTATAACCTCATATACAAGAACGGTCAGCAGAAGCAGTCCAATCAGATAACTGCGATCCGCATGTTCATCCAGCAGGAAGTCGATTATATCGTTTTGGCACCTGCTACAGAGACCGGCTGGGACACTGTCCTCGAAGAAGCAAAAGAAGCCGGAATTCCGGTGATCCTCGTCGACAGAAGAGTTGATGTGGAAAACGATAATCTCTACACGTGCTGGGTAGGTTCCGACTTTGAGCTGGAAGGTCAGAAGATGGCCACATGGATCTACGATTATACGTGCATGATCGGCATGGCTCCGGAAGACGTGCACATCGTAAATATCCAGGGCTCCCTCGGTTCCACCGCACAGATCGGAAGGTCTAAGGGATTAAGCGACGCAGTCCGCATCTACGGATGGGATCTGCTCGATGAAGTCTGTGGAGATTTTACTGAGACAAAAGGCCGCGAAGGTATGGCCCAGCTCCTTCAGGAATACGACCACATCAACGTGGTCTACTGCGAGAATGATAATGAGGCAATCGGTGCCATCGACGCCATTGAAGCCGCCGGCAAGACGGTGGGATCCGACATCAAAAACGGCGAGATCATGGTCGTGTCTTTTGACGGCATCAACATCAAGGCTCTCGAGTACGCCAAGATCGGAAAGATCTCCTGCATCGCCGAGTGTAATCCTTTGCACGGTCCGCGTGTCCAGGCCCTCATCGAGGCCATAGAGGCAGGCGAGACGCCTGACAAGTTCAACTACGTATCGGAGACTCTGTTCAGTTCCGTATCGGGCATTACGAGCATTGAGGTCGAGGGCAAGAGCTATTCCATAACTCCGGTTACCTGAGCCTGTTCCTATTGTTTTCGAAAACAATAAAAGATACCTTCCGCGTGTTATAATATATTTGACATTTTTTGACACGGACTTCTCTTTGCCGGAGGGGTTCGGGGAGGACAGGTATGCAAGCTGTTATTTTGGCTGCCGGAATGGGCAAGAGACTTAAGGATCTCACAAGGGATAATACAAAATGCATGGTCAAGGTCAACGGTGTGACTTTGATCGAGAGGATGCTGAGGCAGTTGGATGATCTGTCGCTGGAACAGATCGTCATAGTCATAGGATACCGCGGAGATGACCTTCGGGATTACATCTCGACCCTGGACATCAGGACAAAGATCACCTATGTTTCAAACCCGGTCTACGACACCACGAATAACATCTATTCGCTCTACCTCGCCAAGGACCATCTCCTTAATGACGACACGCTCCTTCTCGAATCCGATCTGATCTTCGAGGACAAAGTGCTGGACATCCTTATCTCCGACAAGAGGGATACGGTTGCCCTGGTGGACAAATACGAGAGCTGGATGGACGGAACCTGTGTTGTGATCAACAGCGACGACGAGATCACCAGATTTGTGCCTTCCACCAAGTTTAAATATTCCGAGTGCGACAAGTACTATAAGACTGTAAACATCTACAAGTTCAGCCGCGTCTTTTCCGAGAAGCTCTATGTCCCGTTCCTGGAGGCATATTCCAAGGCCCTCGGCAACAACGAATACTACGAGCAGGTCCTTCGTGTCATCACGATGCTCGACCATCCTGAGATCAAGGCGCTGAGGCTTTCCGGCCAGAAGTGGTACGAGATCGACGACGTTCAGGATCTCGATATCGCGTCATCCATGTTCAACAACACCAAGACGGAAAAGTTCCGCGACATTCAGGGCCGATTCGGAGGCTACTGGCGCTATCCGTCGCTTATGGATTTCACATACGCCAACAACCCGTTCTTCCCGACATCCCGTATGACGGACGAGATCAAAGCCAACCTTACGAAGGTCATGTTCTCTTACCCTTCGAAAAATCAGATCAACTCTCTCCTTGTCGCGAAAAATCTCAGCATCAAGGAATCCCAGGTCGTAGTCTCAAACGGTATCGAGGAACTCTTCGGACAGCTTCTGGAAAAAGTATCCGAGCCTGTCGGAATGGTAGCACCTCCGAACCTCGAATATCTCCACAGACTTCAGAACCGCTCAGTCGATCTTTTCAGATCCTCCGACATGTTCAATGTCACTTCCGACGATATCATAAGCCACTACGCACAAAGCGGGATCAAGACTCTCATCCTCGTTAACCCGAACGCTTACACGGGCGCTCTGATGCCGATCGGCGAGATCACGAAGCTGGTTGATTGGTGCAGCAAAAATAACATTGTTACAATAATCGACGAGACGGATATCGAGTATGCGGTCCCTTACGACGAGTCGGTTATCGGAAGCGGTCTTTTCGAATCCTACGACGGAGTCATCTGTCTTAAGAACATCTCATCCGTTCACGGTGTCTCCGGTCTTCGTGTCGGATGTGCCGTATCGGCCAACACTGATTTTATCAATGCTCTCCGAAAAGACATCTCGATATGGAATATCAACTCCGTCGCCGAGTTCTATCTTCAGATCGAAGAAAAACACAAAAAAGCATTCATTGCATCAACACAGATGGTCAGGGAAGAAGCAGCTCGCGTCATCGGTGAACTTAATAAGATCTCCGGCATCAAAGTCTTCCCGACAAGGACCGCAAACCTTCTTTGCAGCATAGATCAGGATGTCATGTCCGCCATGGATCTCGCTTCGGAACTGACGGACAGATTTGATATCCTCGTGAAGGTCGTTCCTTCCGAAGTAATAGACGGAAATCTCATCCGTATCTCGCTTAGAGATCCCGACAGTAACAACAAACTGATATCCGCCATGAAGAGGGTACTTACAAAGAACTCTGCTGACGAGAGGATCTCAGGAAAATCAGTTCATATCGATGATGAGACGGTTCACAGCTTTTTCGAGGAAAGGACATCAAAAAAACTTCCTCACAGATATAACTATGTAATCTACCAGGATTCCAACCCGGATCTGGCACTGGAGAGGGATGCGTACGAGAAGAAAAAGATGCTGCCTCTACTGGATCTCCGGTCTGACAGCCGCGTCCTCGATATCGGCTGCGGTGTCGGCCGCTGGGGTGATGCGGTCGTAAAGGTCATCTCGGACGGACGTTATGTGGGCGTGGACTACAGCAAGGATTTTCTCGAGATCGCGAAGGAGAATCTCCCTTCAGACAAGTGCCGACTTCTCTCCGGCTCGTTCCAGGAATTAAGTTCGATCCTCGAGTCTTCGGGAGAGACCGAAAAATATAATGCGATTCTCATTAACGGAGTCCTTATGTATCTGAACGACGAGGATCTTATCTCCTGTATGAAGACCGCGGCAGACCTTCTTAAGGAAAACGGCGTGGTCTACATAAAGGAATCCGTCGGCTACGATGAGCGCTTGACGCTTAAGGATTTCTATTCGAACGAACTGTCTCATTCCTACAGTGCGATCTACAGATCATTGTCGGAATATAATGCCGCCATTTCTGAGGTATTCCCTTCGGACAGCTTTGAAGTTGTCGAGGAAGGCGAGACCTGGAAGACTGAGCACAAGAACAGAAAAGACACCACCAGCTGGTACTGGATAGTCCGCCGAAAGACTCTGTGATCTCAGGGGTACGTAACCCGATCCGACACCTGTTCCTTTATTTGTAATAATAAAGGAATGGTGATATTATTATCCTTGAATTTTGGAGAGGGAGCAGTGCGGAAATCCCGCATGTTCATTTGGTGTTATGTCTTTCTGGCATTTGTTATATCAGTTATTGATAACTCCGTTGGAATTGTTGTTTGAGACGATATTCAGCTTCGCTTATTCGATCCTGGGTAACGTCGGACTGTCGATAATCCCGCTGAGCCTTATCATGAACTTCCTTCTCCTTCCGTTTTATAACCGCGCCGCCGTTATCCAGAAGGAAGAGCATGAGCGCGAGCAGAGACTGGCTCCCGGAATAGAACACATCAAGAAGACATTCAAGGGCGATAAGAGGTTCATGATCCTTCAGACCTATTATCGACAGAATCATTACTCTCCGATCTATACTGTCAGGAGTTCCTTCTCACTTCTTTTGCAGATCCCGTTCTTCATGGCAGCTTACCGTTTTCTGTCTAATTACAGCGGTCTGCACGGAACATCCTTCGGCATCCTGAAAGATCTCGGAAAGCCGGACCAGATGTTCACTATCGGGGGCTTCGCGGTAAATGTCCTTCCGATATTGATGACGATCATAAACATAATCTCCAGTTCCATATACACCAAGAAAGATTCATCTCTAAGAGAGAAGATACAGCTCTACGGAATGGCTCTGCTGTTCCTGGTGATCCTTTACAGGTCGCCGTCGGGACTGGTCTTCTACTGGACACTCAATAACACGTTCTCACTTGTTAAGAACATCGTCTACAAAACGGAGAATAAGAAGATCATACTGGATATCATCTTCGCTGCTTTGAGCATAAGTTCGTTTATCTTTGCTCTTCTTATCATTCCCGATCCGGATAAAAAGATCTGGGGTTTCTTGGTTGGAGTTATCTTCCTGTTCCCGATACTTCTCGGACATATTGATCTTAAGAAATTCATCAAGCCGAAAGAGGTTACAAAAGAAGAGGGCAAGACCTACACGAAGATCTTTGTCTTCTCCGGGCTTTTCATGTCATCCATGACAGGCTTTCTCATTCCGTCGGCGGTAATCTCTTCTTCTCCTGCCGAGTTCGTTTTTGTATCCGATTTCCACTCACCTCTGAGATATCTTGTAGTATCAACATTGATAGCACTCGGTGTGTTTGTTGTGTGGTGCGGACTTTTCTATTACCTCTCGTCTTTGAAGGCAAGAAAATATTTCTCCATCGCGATGTGCATCCTGTCCGTCGGTTCAGCGGTCAACTATCTTTTCTTCGGAAAGCAGCTGCCGTTCCTTCAGAAGAATCTCGTCTTTGACGACGGAATGTATTTCCCTGCACAGGAGATACTGATCAACACCATAGCGGTCATCTTTATGATCGTTGTTTTAGTCTTCATCTGGAAGAAATTCCCGAAGGTGTTGCCATATTCCATGATGATCCTTTTCCTGGGAACTGCAGGTATCGGTATCTACAATTCCTCGAGAGTCTCCCGTGCTCTTCCTGATGTAAAACAGTCAATGAAGAAGCCGGCTTTTGCCTTGAGCAAGAACAAAGAAAACGTAGTCGTCATCATGATCGACAGAGCCATGAGCTGCTATGTTCCTTATATCTTCCAGGAAAACCCTGACCTCGCGAAAAAGTTTGACGGATTTACTTACTATCCGAACACCTTGTCATTCGGTGCCACGACCAATATCGGAACGCCGGGTCTTTTCGGAGGATATGAGTATCAGCCGCTTCACATGAACTCCAGAAGCGATCTGTCTTTGGAAGAAAAACAGAACGAGGCTTTGAGGTTGATGCCGGTCGTTTTCGATGATGCCGGATATGATGTAACGGTATGCAATCCGCCATATGCGGGCTACCATGTCATCCCGGACATTTCCATCTACGACGATCATCCGGATATCAATGCATACGTTACTGAGAACGGGCAGTACAGCAGCACCCCTGAGAGCAGGGACTGCTACTATACGATCTGGGAGCGCGATTTCTTCTATTACGGTTTTACGAGATCGATGCCGGTAATCCTTCAGACGACTTTCTATGACAACGGAAGTTACCATGATCCTGACTATCTGTCTTATTTCCTCAACATCGATCAGCTGTGGTTCAGCGAGTCTCAGGCATACGGCATGAGCGAGAAGTTCCTGGACTGCTACCAGTTCCTCAAGGAAATGCCTGACATCACGACGGCCGAGGATAAGGATACGGGTACGTTCATCATGATGAACAACAGCACTCCGCACGAGGTCGCCATGCTCCAGGAGCCGGAATACGAGCCTTCCATGAAGGTCGACAACACCGAATATGATGAGGCCAATAAGGACAGGTTTACCGTCGACGGAAGAACGATGAAGATGGATACGATTAACGCCTACGCATCCTACCAGAGCAACATGGCTGCCCTGATCCAGCTGGGCAACTGGTTTGACTACCTGAGGAGCGAGGGTGTCTACGACAACACGAAGATCATCCTGGTATCCGACCACGGATTCTTCATGGATCATTTCGATGACCTCATCTTCGGAAATACTTATGCTGATGAATACTATTTCCAATTCGAAAACGTTATCGCATTCAACGCTTTCCTGATGGTCAAGGACTTCGGCAGCACCGGCGAAGTCGTGACGGACGACACCTTCATGACCAATGCCGATACGCCTTCTCTGGCCTTCGAAAACGTTATCGACAACCCGGTCAACCCTGCAACAGGCGTACCGGTCACAAACGATGAAAAATACGACGACGAGCTCCACGTAATGTACACGATCGACTGGAGGCCGACGACCAACAACGGCAACCAGTTCTCGGAAGGCGTGTGGTTCGGAGTATCAAACGGCAACATCTTCGACACTTCCAACTGGGAAGATGAGGGGAAAGGCATACATGAGGGGTGACGGTATATGAGACTTTATATTGATCCCGGAACGGGAAGTATGCTTTTTGCGATAGTCATCGCCCTTGTCGGATTGTTGTTCTACGTTGTCAGGGGACTGATCATAAAGATCCGCTTCATGATCAGCGCAGGCAAACAGAGCGGACATGACGCAGACACCATTCCTCTGGTCATTTTCGGAGAGGACAGGCGTTATTGGCCTATATTTGAACCTATCTGCCGCGAGCTGGACAAAAAAGGCTTTGATGTCGTCTACATGACCTCGTCCAAGGAAGACCCCGCTCTGAAGTGCACATACCCACATGTGAAGGCGCAGTTCATCGGTGAAGGCAACAAGGCTTTCGCGAGAATGAACTTCCTTCGTGCGACCATCGTATTTTCCACGACGCCAAGCCTGAATGTCTACCAGTGGAAGCGTTCGCCTGACGTCAAATGCTACGTGCACATTCCTCATGCCGCAACAGGCCTTACGCTCTACGAGATGTTCGGCATCGACTACTATGATGTAGTCCTCATCTCCGGCGAGTACCAAAAAGAGAATCCCCGTAAACTCGAGAAACTCAGAGGTCTTCCTGAAAAGGAACTCGTTATCGTGGGAACTCCTTACTGGGATGTCATGCATAAAAAGATCCAGGAAATGCCTCCGATGGAAGATCACCAGAAGACGATCCTCCTGGCACCTTCCTGGGGTCCCAACTCGATCCTTAACCGTTTCGGTTCGCGGGTCATAAAGGAACTTCTGGCGACAGGATATCATCTTATAATCCGTCCTCATCCGCAGTCATTCACTTCCGAAAAGGAAATGATCACGGCTCTTATGGAAGAGTTCCCTGCAGGTGAGCAGATCGAATGGAACCGTGACACGGACAACTTCGATTCACTCAGAAGATCCGACATTCTCGTTTCCGACTTCTCGAGTATCATCTATGACTACGCGATCGTTTTCGATAAGCCTGTGATATGTGCCCTGTCTGATTTTGATACATCAAAGTATGACGCATGGTGGCTCGACTCACCTGTATGGAACCTGGAAGTTCCGCCTCGTCTCGGCGCCGTCCTGACAGAGGAAAATCTTCCGGATCTTAAGAACATAATCGACAAAGCAGTCAACGATACGAGTTATTCCGAAGAGCGTCAGAAAGTCCGTGAAGAGACATGGGCAAACATAGGCAAATCCGCCGAGATAGCTGCCGATTATCTTATCAAAAAATACAACGATCTGAAGGCAGCTGAGGCAGCGAAAACGCCGGCAAAAAAAGCCAAGAAAGAAAAGAAGGATAAGAAATAAGTGAAACTTATTCCGTTATCCGTGCAAAGCATTCCAATACTGTTCAAGTGATCAACACCCCCAAGTACAATGCGAGTATGAGGGGGTGTTTTGTATGTTGAATAAGTGGATCATCCGAATAGCAGTCGTTTTATATATCATTACTTTTGCTCTTAATATGGGTGTGGTCATCCATAAAGACAGGAGCGGACTTTTCGAAGTGCTGCCGGAGTATATGGAGTACAGAGAGCACTACTACCCTTATGAGCACGACTTTCGTTATCGGGCATACCAAAAAAGATTTTCCTACTTCATCGACTTGCTTGATGACGACGGCAAAGTGACGCATTCATATGAGCTTTCAAGGCGCCAGTACGCGTGGGTGACTTCTTTTATCGAGGACAATAAAAACAATCTGGGTGATGGCCATAGTAGTAATCACGATACCAAGTTCACCATCACATACAAATACCCGTTCAAAGATGAGGAGGTGTTCACCTTCGTCCAGCACGACACCATCGGGTGGGCCACCTGGATCCTGGATCTTAAAGCGGAGAATCGCGACATTGATTTGGAGAGGACGGTCATCGAGATCATGGAAAAGTACAACGCGAGGAGCGGCGGTTCCTACATGTTAAGTGGTCCTGGCACGAGAATCAGCGATCTCGATTCCTCGAGGGTCCTTTTTTACCGAAAGTCCCATTACAGCGATCTGGACCATTTAGAGAAGCCTATGATGACCCGGGAGGTAGTCGGGATCGAGATCGCAAACGAAATCGGATTGGATCTCCAGGAGAACATGTGGCTGACTTATTGTGGTGGCTTCGAAAAAAATCTACTCGTTGAAATGTTTGGCTATGAACACGGTCTTAACGGCACCGACATCTCGCACAGCAAAACCGTTGTTCTCGACACAGACGTCTTGATCGTCTACTGCGTTCCGACCAAACATGAATACAGGAGAATCGTCTTAAGTTCCGTGGATCCTCTCGTCCGAAAACAATTGATCCGCGACATCAAGATCGCCCTCATGACCAACGGCAAGGTCAAGGGTCTGCCGGGGAATTATCTCCTGACACACACGCTGGTCATATGCTTTTCCGAGACATTCCTTCTTGCTCTCGTTCTCATCCTGTTTTCGCTCAAACATAAAAAACAAGATGCTATAATTGAAAGAAAACAGCCGGGGGCAAAGACTAATGGATCACAAAGAAAGAATGCTTCATAACCTTCCGTATAAAGCATGGCTGGACGGACTTTCTGAAGAACGAATGGCATGCAAGAAAAAGATTTACGAATACAACAATCTTCCGCCTGAAAAGACCGAGGAAAAGACCAGACTCATCAAGGACATCCTCGGCAAGACCGGCGACTATATCAACATCGAAGCCCCGTTCCATTGTGACTACGGTTACAACATTGAGATCGGTGAGAATTTCTTCGCGAACTATAACTTCATCGTCCTCGACGTAGGCAAAGTCCGCATCGGCGAGAACGTTCAGATTGCACCTAACGTTGCCATCTACACGGCAGGTCATCCGCTCCATCCCGACAGCAGAAATTCGGGTTACGAATACGGCATCGACATCACCATCGGCGACAATGTCTGGATAGGCGGCAACACCTGCATCATGCCGGGAGTCACCATCGGTAATAACGTTGTCATCGGAGGCGGAAGCGTAGTCACCAAAGATATCCCTGACAACATGCTCGCTGTCGGAAATCCTTGCCGTGTCATCCGCGAGATCACCGAAGCCGACCGCGATTTTTACTACAGGGACAGGCGTTTTGACGTAATCGATTACTGATCTTCAAAATTTTTTTCGAGAACATGCAACGGAGCAAAAAAATGCTTCGTCTATTAATTGTGAGCGAAAAAGGGAATAAGAGTTCGCTCAAGATAGATACATTTTTAGATGGAATAAGGAGATAAATAATCATGAAAAAGACAGCTATCGCAGCAGCCTTCTTGGCTGTATCAATCATGCTCGCAGCATGCGCAACAGAACCAACCAAAGAGCCTTCCAAGCAGGGTTCTCAGGAAACAACAATTGAGACAACAACTGAGACAACAGCAGAAGAGACCACAACAGAAACTTCCGCAGCAGCCGTCCCTGACACAGCGAATCTTTTCGGAAATCCTGACATGGCAAGCAAGACAGAAAAAGGCGTCATGAAGTCCTCTGATATTGAGGCACCTTGGGTCGAGGACCTCTTTTGCTATACATCAGTCATCGAATGGATTGACTATTCACCGATCGTAGCAGGTTCCGAATTAACAGTCGAGTTTTTTATCAATGACGACACTACAACCGGTGAAAAGATCAACCTGTATATTTTCGAGAAGAATGATGAGTACGCATGGGACACAGAGAATGCAGTAGCCAAGTTTGAGGGAGATGCTTGCAACACCGTAAATGGAAATGTCTACTGGTGCAAGACAAACCTTCCTGAAGAAATCGCTACAGGTGATTACACACTCGTTGTAGTCCGCGATGACGGAACCGTTGATTCCATGTGGGATGTTCAGATCGTATCTTCTGTCGAGGAGACAGCAACACAGTACAGCATTGACTAAGGCACATATAACTAACAGAAAGTTGTCCCGCTCCGGCGGGGCAATTTTTTTGAGCAAGAACTTAGGAACAAGGCACACATTGAGGTGTTATTATCTTTTTTCCAACCTTAAGTTTGTTCTCCAAAACCCACTTTTTTCTTCTCCGCCATAGGGTTGTATTTTTGTCTCCAAATGGTGGTTCTACATACAGCTCGCCTTCAGGATCCGGCATATATTTCAAGTACCTGAAACCTAAGGTTGGAAAAAATGGAAGGTCAGGGATTTTTGTTTCTCGTTAGGTTGGAAAAAATAATATTGTAAAAGAGATATGTAACTTATGGTTGGAAAAAAATTTCTGCCAAAACGATAAGGTAACTTAAGGTTGGAAATATGTCTTCATAATCAGGGTAAGATCGAGTTTTGCCTTCTTGATTCCTCAGAAACATGTAAGGAAGATGACCTAGGGTTGGAAAAAGAATAAGGCTGAGGTTTCTTGTTCAACATAAGGTTGTATTTTTGTTTTCCTGAAAAAGAGAATGTCACTTAAGGTTGGAAAAAACAGAAGGGACCCTTGATTACTTTTGGAATCAAGGTGGAATGAAACAAAATAGTCGGATTTATCACGGGACAAAAGGAGAGGTTTGTTGTATCGATAAGGAATGGCGTTGGGATATAATGTAAGAGTTGGGTGTTATTTGCTACGGCGGGAAAAGGTTGGAGTTTTTTTATGGAGATCCGGAAGACATGTTCAACATGCGGCGCTGATCTGAAGTTCAACAGCACGACGGGATTTTATGAGTGCAGCTTCTGCGGAATAATTCACAAGCCGGGAGTCGACAACAGGTCGCAGTCAATGGAGACGGTGGATGAGTTTATGCGTGCGAAGCGCTATGATGATGCGAGGCACGTACTTGATAAGCTCATCAAGAAGGAGCCGAATAATCCGTATTTTGTTTTGAGAGATATACTTTTTGAGCAGAAGATGATGGAAACTCATATCCTTCTCGGAACTGCCAAACATAAAAAAGAGATCCTCGAGGAAGTCATGAATAGCAGCAGGTGGGATGAGCTCAAGAAGGTGCTTCCTTCGGAGAGCAGCAGCCTGCCGGATGATATCAGGGATTATTGTAGAACGGCTATTGAGATGGTCGGGATGGAAGAAGAGTTGAAGGATTCCAGGACGGATGTGGAGCTCAGCAGGAATCTTAAAAATCCGGGGAAGAAGGAGCTTCACCTTATGGAGAATGTTCGCTTAGATGTGCCTCAAGAGAAGCCTTCTGAGGATCTGTATGACTCGGTGGTGTCGATCATGTTTTCCTTCCCGATCGCGTTGTTGCTTTTTGGTTTCAGCACATACTTTTTGGCCCATATGTTTCTGGATGTGACGGCGAGTGTCGGCGTTGCATTGGTCATGACGCTTTTGGGATGGGTCGTGGTAAGTATTCTTCTTACTAATTTCCGAAAAAGAAGAAGGAT
>CADCQX010000149.1 GCA_902803695.1 Oscillospiraceae bacterium | reverse complement strand
CGAGTTTGATCCTTCCTTCGAAGTTCACTTCACGTTCGCTTACATCAATATCCTTGATGGCATAAAACGGGACATCCTTTTTAACACGACCGAACAAAGACTCCGCATTTGCCTTGCGGAAGTTCTTCTTCTCACCTTCGTTTTCCTTCATGAGCTTCTTTTGCTCTTTAGCCTTATATGCCCATGAATTCTTATCTGCCGAAGACACTTTTTCTTCCTTTTCTTCGGTCTTCTTCGCCTTTTCTTCTGGCGCCCAATATTCCTCCGGAACTTCCTGCGGCTTTTCATAATCTTCGATCACATCAGACTGATTATCCAATGTGAAATACTTAGTCTCGATCTCATCTACGAATTCATAGGAAAAAGCCTCTGGTCTCATTCCTGTGTGTGATTCAAAGATATCGATAAATGTTCTTCCGTAGGAATTAAGGAGCATGTCTGACAGATCTTTATTCATCGAATCGGATTCGATCAAAAGCTTGTTATCCGTAATGGTAAATCTCGATGATCTTGAGATCTGACAATACTCATAGTTTTCGAGAGACAATTCGCTTACGATCAAGTCCGAAAGACACTTCATCGCATATCCCATGTCTGTAAAGCCCTGGAAAATGAACTTTACATCACAATCAAACTCAGCCTTGGCCTTGTATTCAGCCAGTGCGAGCAAATTCTCCTCAGATAAAAATTCACCACCGGACAAATAGATATCAAGTCGTGAAGTTTTCTTGTTAAGGTTTATTTTTTCAATATTCAAAAAACATAACTGTTCTTTTTCCTCAGGCTCAAGGAAATCGAACAGGTCCGTCAATTTACCTGACATTATTCTTTTCTCCCAATTTAATCACTTCTTCAACAAACTCATCCACCGCATTTTCAGCCTTGATGCGTCTTATGGTCTCACCCTTTTCGAAAAGAATGAATTCATCTATCCCCCCGGCAAGTCCTATGTCGGCATCTTTTGCCTCTCCCGGGCCGTTAACAACGCAGCCCATAACAGCTACCTTAAGGTCATAAGGAAGCTTACAGATACGCTTTTCGATCTCTGAAGCAAGTTCGATCAACGGAACTCTTGTCCTTCCGCATGTAGGACATGAAACAAAAGTGATCCCGCCTTTTCGAAGATCAAGAGATTTAAGGATACCGATACCTGCGAGGACCTCATCTACAGGATCACCTGTAAGAGAGACTCTGATGGTATCACCTATTCCGGATGACAACAAAGAACCGATTCCAACGGCAGATTTAATGATGCCTTCACGCACCGTTCCTGCTTCCGTAACACCAACGTGCAAAGGATGATCAGTCATGCCCGAAAGCATCTTATATGTCTCGATAGTAAGTCTCGGACTCGAGGATTTGATACTGATGATGATATCGTCAAAATCAACATCCTCAAGAAGCTTAACTGCGCCCAAAGCACTTTCTGTCATCGCTTCAGGACATACCTTTCCGTACTTTTCCAAAAGACGCTTTTCTATAGAACCTGAGTTAACACCGACTCTTATCGGGATATTTCTCTCCTTACATGCCGATGCAACTTTAAATACATTCTCACTGCCTCCGATGTTACCCGGATTGATCCTTATCTTAGCTGCTCCGTTCTTGACTGCTTCAAGAGCCAACCTGTAGTCAAAATGAATATCTGCTACAACAGGTATAGGAGATCTTTTTGTTATCTCCTTAAGAGCTTCGGCTGCAGCCATATCAGGGATCGCAACCCTTGTAAGATCACAGCCTGCCTCATAAAGATCATTGATCTGCTTCAGGGTTGCTTCCACATCTGAAGTCTTTGTATTGTTCATTGACTGAACAGCGATCGGATTATCACCGCCGATCTTAAGACCTCCGACATTGATCACTCTCGTGCCTTTTCTACCGTAATAATTTTCCATATTACCAACCCTCAAATACGATCTTTGCTATATCTGATGCAAACGCCAACAAAACAAGTCCCAGAAGGACAAAGAAACCGATAACCGTAATTGCATTCTCGGCTTTCTGCGGCAGTTTCCTGCCAATGACCATTTCTACAATAAGTATAATGACCTGTGCACCGTCAAGACCAGGTAAAGGCAGCATGTTTGAAATCGTAAGTGCAATGGAGATCATTCCTGCGAGCATTACGAGCGTGCTGATCTTTATACCGGTATTAACGTTATCATTCGCGACCACGGTGTCAACTACATTAACAACACCAACAGGTCCCGATATAACATTGTATATCTCTACTTCGCCGCTGATGGCATTCGAGATTACAAGTCCTGTCAATCTTAAAATGGAAACAGGCATCTTAACCGCATATCCCATAGCTCCAAAGAACTCACCGACACTTCTGACGTTATGTTCCTGTAAGACGATACCTCTGTAATTGGCATGATCATAAGCAAACAAGGCAACTTCACCTGTATAAGTCTGTCCGTCTCTTATGTACTCAACAGTTACCGTATCATCTTCCGATTTGGAAGACACATAATCAGAAATGTTCTCATCCATAGGATTACCGTCAATCGAAACGAGGATATCTCCTTCCTTGAGAAGATCTGATTCTTCGTTCCAGTTGGAAGCTATTACCCAGCCTCCGGTCTCTTTATCAAGATCGGCCAGTCTGTTTATACCAAGCATTGTCTGTCTCTTGATAACAGGAGTCAGGGTTACGTTATACTTTTCACCTGTCTCTTTGGACTTAAGGGTAAGCTCTACAGGATCTGCATCACTGATGAAGTTGAAAGTAATATAAAGTTCATCATAGGTAAATACTTTTCTTCCGTTAACGGCAACGATAGTATCGCCTACTTCATAGTGCTGCTCATAAAGCTGTGTTCCAGGTTCAGCCTGTCCGAGGGTCAATGATGTATAACTGGTTGCACAATAGAAAACCATAAAAATGAGGATGCCCAAAAGAAGGTTTACGAACGGACCCGCAAGAGCAATGATGAGCCTTTTCCAACGAGGCTGGTTCAAGAGCAGTGACGGATCATCACTTTCAATTGGTTTTCCTTCATTATCAACTTCACTGAACCTTACATATGCTCCGATAGGTATGCATCTTATGGAATAATCTACATCCTTCTTTCTCCATTTGAAAAGTGCGGGTCCTACAAAGATAGATACTTCATAAGCCTTGACCTTCATTAATCTGGCAACAAAAAAATGTCCCAACTCGTGAGCTGCAGACAAGATTCCAAGCACAAGCAATACAGTAATCATGCTGATAACGACTGACATTTTAATCCTCTGTTTCCATTATTCCGGAAGCAATCATTCTCGCTTCCTTATCCGCATTCAGGATATCTTCCAATGATCCTGCTTTAGACGCGGAATTTGTTTTCTCATATTCATTCATGACACCTGATACGATCCTCTCGATATCCAGGTATCCGATCTTGCCGTTCAAAAATGCATTAACGGCAACTTCATTTGCACCATTCATGACAGAAGGCAAAAGTCCCTTCTTTCTACCTGCATAGTAAGCAAGTTCCAAAAGTCCGAAGACTTTGGTGTCGCATTTTTCAAAATTGAGAGTATTTGCTCCTTGCGCAAACGGATCAAACTTCTCCATAAATCCGGGACCTCTTCTCGGATAATAAAGTGCGACTTCGATAGGCATCATCATATTCGGTTTGCCCATCTGAGCTAATACCGAACCGTCTTTGAGCCTGATCATTGAATGAATGATGCTCTGCGGATGAACAACAACATCGATATTATCTACTCCGATAGAGAACAAATGACTTGCCTCAATGATCTCAAGACCTTTGTTCATCATTGTCGAAGAATCGATAGTTACTTTGCCTCCCATCTTCCATGTCGGATGAGCGAGGGCTTTCTCGAGCGTAACATCCTTGAGCATATCCTTTGTGTAACCTCTGAAAGGCCCGCCGGATGCAGTAATGAGGATCCTGTCAAGACTACCCTCCGGTTGTCCCCAAAGGCACTGCCAGATAGCCGAATGTTCGCTGTCTACAGGCAACAGTTTGATGCCTTTCTCCTTAGCCAGCGGCATAACGATATCACCGCCTGCGACCAAAGTCTCTTTGTTCGCGAGTGCAATATCTTTACCGCAGTTGATCGCATCGATAACAGGTCTTAATCCGCTGACACCGACCATTGCACCGACAACAATCCGGACGTCATCGATGGTAGCTACTGCGGTCGGAGCGGATTCTCCAACATATACTTCCGCATCGAGGTCCGGAAGTTCTGCCTTAAGTCTGTCAATAAATTCATTGGCCTTTTCATCATCGGAGATTCCGATAACCGTAGGCCTGAATTCCTT
>CADCQX010000148.1 GCA_902803695.1 Oscillospiraceae bacterium | reverse complement strand
TTTCATACTCAATGAATGATCCTTAAAAACATGATTGTCGATACAGGTATAGTTATCTTTCTTATGTCTTCGATAAATACTCAATTTGGGTCCTCCTAAAACGAATAAACCCGAAAGAAGTCGCTGTTTCTTTCGGGTAAATTGCTAAATCTTTAGTTGTACCAGCGTCGTATCGTCAGCGACTCCGATACAACCATAATTATTATATATCATAATTTCTTAAAAAGAAATCAGTTTTTAGGAATAAATATATCAAAAGGCTCATTACATGCTTTACAAATAGCAATATAATCACCAATCTTTATTGAACAATTCTGCTTCAGGATCGACCACAAACGGTGATAAGCTATGCCAGCTTCGTCAGCAAGTTTTTTGACAGATATATCATTCTCCAAAATGTAATTTTTGATATTATTTATAACCTCTCGATCAATATAATCCATCTGTTTACCTCCTATATTTTATTATTCTGTAATTATCAAATTATAATTACGAAATAGTAAAAAAGTCAATATACTGCCCCGGAATAATCCGAGGCAGCATATAATCATTAGGCAACGATACAAAGTGACTTGCTCTCAGCATCGTACTCGTAGACATTATTTGAAAGCTGATCTTCCGGTCTTACTTCACTTTCGTTAATTGACTTGACCATCTTAGCGAGTTCACGAACATCATCAACTGCTGTCTGAGGAACAATAATAACTTCTTCTGTTGAAGAAGGAATGATATACAGCTTGCCGAACTTATCTGTAATCTTATCCATCACTGCAGGATTGGCAGCCATGATAGCTCCCTTTGTCTTCTGCTTATTGGTAAGAATGAAGAACGGTATGTCATAATCATCAGGGTCAACATCATCAATATCTATGTAGTTTTTTTCATTAAGGAAATCCATATAAGCAGCGAGATTACAGAAAAGTGGTCTCTGTTCAGCTATATTGCTCATAGCTACATCGTGAAGATCCTGAACCGTCTTATTCCAAATATTAAGAAGATCGTTACTGATAACTGCATCAGCAAGATTATCTTTACCTTCGCTGATTCTAACGGCATACATAATTGAAAGATCCTCAATCTCTGTATGAGGTTTATTTTCAAGATAGACTTCGTTCCAAGCCGTATTGATAAGTCTTGGCATGATCCTATCCTTGATCTTATCGAAGTCAAACATATCTCTCTCGTTTAAAGTAGGTATCTTAGCATTCATCCTAATATCTGCCAGTTTGTCCATAATATCGACAAAACTTGCTCCTTCCTCGTACTGTCTGAAAGCGTCAGTGATATTCAAAGCCGGAATAGCTTTTGGACCTTTTTTCTCCTTAGGCTCGATCAACAGTGCCTCGTACTCATATCCTGACTTCTGAATCATCTGAAACTTCAAGTTATAATCCTGATACTCCTCAGGAAGGTGGTTCTTGATGCTGAGTGCTGTTTCTTTCTTGAACTGCTCGTAAGTTAAGTTTGCCATGTTTTATACCTCCTAATGGCTATTTATATATGTAATACGGCTTTGCCGTTGTTACCTTGATTTATTCATTTTCCCAGTAGTTTTTATTTTTTTCTTCCCACTCTTCTTCTGTAATTTGTCTTGTTTTTACACAATCATCAGGCATATTTTCTATTGCCCAGCCTAACGGATCATCAAAAAAATCTGCATATTTCATTGCTTTTACCTCCTTATCCTAACCAGTCTATAAGATTTTCGTATATTTCCCTTACTTCCTCTTCCGCAAGTCTTTCGAGACTTCCTTCCTCGTAATATTGGTGAGTTCTTATAACGTCTATCATGATCTTCTTCCAATTCTTTTCGGCTGTCATTGCTTTGTACCTCCCTGATTTGATATTCATATTATATATTTTAATTATAAAAATGTAAATAGTTATTTTTAGGAAAATGTAAAAAAGAGAGACCGATTTCTCGATCTCTCTTAGCAACGCATTGAATAGAATGCTTGTGGTTGATGAACTAATTATATCAATCCTGTTGGATCCTGTCTATCGTTGCATCATATAGCTTACGCTGCAATGCCATTAAGGTTGTCATTAGTTCATCCATGATCTTCCATGCTTTCTCA
>CADCQX010000147.1 GCA_902803695.1 Oscillospiraceae bacterium | reverse complement strand
CGCCTCCATTCCTATGGCCGTCCTTAACAAAATCATCCTCATAAAACGAGATCAGGACGGGACAGATACCCGAAAATTCATAGTAATCGTTAAATGTGGTCATCAGCTCATTCGGATTATTAACGATGCCGACATTGTCAACGATCGCAGGCCGCCCTTCAAACACAGGGTGATCGTTGGGATATCCGGGGGCATTTACTACCTCAGGTACCGTATAATCAGTCGCTGGCAGTTTGGACGGGAAATACGGAATGGTTCCTGCCCAGATTATTCCGATGATGATCGTGGCAAAAACACATGTGAAAACTATCGAGACCAGCATCTCTTTCCCGGTCTTTGTATATCTGCGCGAGAAATTATAATCTGAATAAAGGTCATTATTCTGGTTGTCTGACATATTATCACCCCTTAATAAGCGCAGTAACATTGTTATAACGCTTAAGATACGGCCCCTGCCATATTCTTTGTTAATCCATACCGTTAATTATATATTAAAGCAATGCGGTCAGATTAATAGTTCCTCATGCTAAAATACATTCGTAAATAATTTAGGAGACTAACACATGATCAAAGTTTTAATGGTCTGCCATAATAACATACTTATATAACACGAATCATATTTCTCAAAGATTCAATAAATTCAGAATAATATGAGATTTTACTCTGACAATTCTTCCAAAACAAAAGGCAACATATATATAGGTTTGTAGATTAGTTGCTCCTTATGCCCGACATCCTTTTGCGAGAATAAATACTGCCTATAGACTTTTTTAGAATACTTAACCGAAAAGGCTGATATGGATTTCTGTGTGTTAACGTTAGAAGACTTGATCTCCATTGGAACCAGTTTTGCATTTGAAGCAATAAGAAAATCAATTTCGTAATGATGGACATCATCATCTTTTTTCCAGGTGTGATAGAAAAGCCGGTTCCCGCTTGATGCAATTATCTGAGCAGCGACATTTTCATACATATATCCCAGATTAACATCCAGCTTATCACTCAAGAGCTTGCTGTAGATTTTTGTATTTAACTTATCTGCGGAATTAAAGAGCAAAGATGTAAACAACCCTATATCAGACAAATAGAGTTTGTACGATTCTTCGTCAGCTGTTGCACTTAATGATACGCTCGGATCCGTAACATTATGTGATATCAAGACAGTCTTTGAATCCAAGAGCTCTGAGAAGATTTCCTTATCTTTATTTGTGGTTCTCTTACCGGTTGCACTTGAAATAACATATCGCTTTTTATTTGCAGCAAGTTGATTGGGAATCGAGTTGAACATCTTCGATAAACGTCCGCTATTATCGATCTTATAAAAATCCTCATCATACAACTTAAGGATTCCACGCTTGACACTGTCGATCGCCTCAAAATTTTCCCCGTTTACATAAGCCTCAACAGCCTGAGGCATTCCGCCGACAGCCATATATATGCGAAAATCACGCATCAGCTTTCTGTTGAGCTTTTCCCCGACAGGCTTTCCCGTCTTGTATAATTGTCTCAAGACATCGTATGTATCATTTTCGGTAGCCCACAGAAACTCTTCGTAATCCATAGGATAAACCTGTATGAAGTGTTCTTCGGAAGGAATAACGATGTCTTTTACATTCTTCCTGATGCTTATCAGGGAACCTGTCTCAATATAACTATAACGGCCATCTGCCACTAAATACTTGATTGCCTGTCTTACAAGAGGGGCTCTTTGGATCTCATCAAATATAATAGCGGATTCACCCGGATACAAAGTAATACCGGTTGCAGTCTGAAGTCGGAGAAAGAATAAATCGAGAGAAGCAATATCATCAAAAACCTCAAGAACATCCTTCTGCACATTGGCAAAGTCTACTTTTATATAAGATCTGAAGTTGTTCTTTGCGAATTCCTCAGCAACAGTTGATTTGCCAACACGTCTGGCGCCCTCTAACATAGCTGCATACTTCTTTGAATACTTCTCTTTCCATTCGGTCAGAGCATTATAAACCTTTCTCTTAAACATAAAATCCGCCTCCTTCATGCCAATAGTAGCACACAGAGCACTTATTTCCAACACTAATTACGTCTGTTGGAGCAGTTTTTTACAATACTTTTAAAATCAAATATGCAGTTTTTTATAATACTAGTACTATACCACACTAACAACATGTCTTATTTTCGTTTTAATTTGCGCAAAAACATTTTCGAATTTCGTTAGAAATCGCGATAAAACATTTGACTAATTCGTTAGGTGAGCTTATTCTGATACCATAAAGATGTTGAAATAGAGGCATTTTTATGAGTTTCAAAAGAAAGATATAT
>CADCQX010000146.1 GCA_902803695.1 Oscillospiraceae bacterium | reverse complement strand
GTCTATTCAGACAGGATTCCTGATTATGTAAAAAGCATCATGAGACTGCTCGAGAATTCCGGCTACAGCGCATATGTGGTCGGAGGTTCAGTGCGCGACATCGTGCTGGGCATGACTCCTCACGATTATGATGTTGCTACCTCGGCAAGACCGGAAGAGACAATTAAAGTTTTCGAAGGTGCCGGGATGGATTTTTTTGACAACGGCGCAAAACACGGGACGGTAACTGCCGTAACTCCTGAAGGCAATGTTGAAGTCACGACTTTCCGTGAGGACGGATCCTATTCTGATCTCAGAAGGCCTGATGAGGTAGTATTTAAAACTACAATAGAAGATGATGTTAAAAGAAGAGACTTTACCATTAATGCCATGTATCTGGATTCTTATGGAGAGATCCGTGATCCGGAGGGCGGCCGGGAAGACTGCAATAAGCATCTGATAAGGGCTGTCGGAAATCCCAAAGAACGTTTTGAAGAAGATGCATTAAGGATTCTCAGAGGTCTGAGATTCAGTTCCAAACTTGGTTTTGATATCGAGAGCGAGACCCTGAGAGCCATGGAAGAATGCGCAGATGAACTGAATGACATCTCGGGCGAACGTATAGCCGTCGAGCTTACCGGGATCGTTACCGGCAAATATGCATCTCAGGCAGTCAGGACCGGATGGAAGATCTTGAGTGTGATAATTCCTGAGATCGCCATTTGTCACGGATTCGATCAGAAATCCGAATATCACGACAGGGACGTTTTGGAACACACATTATGTGTATTAGATAATATACCTTATATAGAAAATACAGGCAGGGATCCGGAACTGGCCGTTGCGGCACTCTTCCACGATCTCGGCAAACCTGAATGCTTTATCATTGATAAAAATGGAGTGGGCCACATGAAGGGCCATCCCAGAGTCAGCTGTAAAATTGCAGAAAGGGTCTTAACCGGACTTAGATTTCCAAAGCAGTTTATACAGGATGTATATCTTCTTGTTAAGCTTCATGATACATATGTTGAGACAGACAGGATCGCAGTTCACAAATTCATGAGTGATTATCCGCTCGAAATAATAAACAAACTTCAGGTGCTTCAGAGAGCAGATATCCTTGCTCACGCTCCGCTCGGTCTGAAGCGAATGGATCATCTTAATGCGATCATAAAAATAAGTGATGAACTGAAATCATCAGGTGCGGTCTTTGCCATCAGGGATCTCGATATCGATGGTAATGACATCATAAGTTTAGGTGTGGAAAAAGGACCGCGGATCGGTGAGATCCTGTCAGAAGTCTTTGACAGTTATTTAGCCGGAAAATGCCCGAATTCTAAAGCTTCTTTGATTAAAGAAGCGCAAAAGATCATCTCTTCAGATCACGTTTAATCTTTCGTTACATATTGTTAAAAGCACTCTCATAAAATCAATATCTTAGTGATGATTTGTCAAAAATTGAACGCGTATAATTGGGGTATCAAGGGTAAATCAAATTTGAATAATTTCGAAAGGGAGTGATCTATATGAAGAAAATGAGAAATAACAGACGTGGTTTTACACTCGTCGAAATCATCATCGTCGTAGGAATCGTTGTAATTCTTTCATCTGCAGCTTTTTTGGGTGTTGCAGTTACCATTGACAGAGCAAATAATGCTCAGAATAAGCTTCGTGAAGAAGGTGCCGCTAATTTTGAGCACGAAGCCTGGATCAAAGTAAACTCGATCAATCTGGGTGCAGCTGATTTTTATGAATTGCAGACACATACACCTGAAGCTACACAGGCTCCTACACCTACACCGGATCCTGAGTCTGAAGGCAACGGTAACGATGTTATTGATGACACAACAGGTGATAATACAATAGGTGATAATGGTGATAATAAAGAAGATAAGACGACAGTAGTTGAAGACAAAGATCCTGTTGTAACTACATCAACAAATCCTCACGTTGCTAATACTTACAAGAGCACAAATAATACAAATGCTCAGGGAAGCTCTGTAAACAATAGAAATCCCAACATAACTCATGACTACAATGAGCAGTGGTATTGGACAGCTGAGAGAGGTTCTTGGTCAGAAAGAACATACACAAATACAAAAATAGAGTCTTCCGGTCAGATTACAGCAAGCAATAATAAGATTGAAGAAGTTATTATCACTGTTCCCTCAGGAACAACTGAAGTAAGAGTTGATAGTTGGAAATACACTGTAGTGAAAGTAGATGATACTCACTATCGTATCTTCTATGATGCTCCCAGCAAGAATAACGATGGAGATAACAACTATATTTGGAATCCACCGGAAACATCAATTGATTATAGATATAGCGAATATTATTCAGATCCTAGTATAAATAGTAGTGCTGGAGTAGTCGTATCTGAATATTCAACATCAAAGTAACAGCAGACATTAAATAATCAAACACAAACTCAAGCCATAGGGTGCAATCATTACAATAAAATAAGATAAAGTGACTTCACTTTATATAGATCACCCTTGAGATGGGCTGCTCCGAGGAGCAGCCTTTCTTTATGCACGGGAATAATTAATGGAATCAGATGCCGTGAATCTGGCGCTCAGCGTCAAGGAGAGCTGCCGTAGCATCTGACTTGGGGCTGTTTAGAACTTCTGATGTTGTTCCTGCTTCGCAGATCCTGCCTTCGCTCATAACGATGAGCCGGGGGCATATCTGTCTTACGATATGGATATTGTGTGTAATAAGAAGGAACGCAGTACTGCGCTCACGGTTGATATCGGTCATGAGTTTTAAGAGTTCTGCAGATGAACTTGCATCCAGCGAAGAGAACGGCTCATCAGCGATAATGAGCGCAGGCTCCTGGATAAGACACATTGCGATGGCGATACGCTGACGCTGGCCGCCTGAGAGTTCATGAGGACGGCGTGTCAGATATTCTGCGCCGAGGCCGCATTCTTCCAATACGGCAACTATACGCTCAAGTGCCTTGGGACCGCGAACCTGTTTCTTTGAGGCTCTCAAAGCTTCAGCCAGGTGCCACTTAACTGTGTGTGCAGGGTTTAAGCATGCAACCGGATCCTGGAAGATCGCGCCTATGCTCTCGCTCTTTATCTTTACGTTTCCTTCATGCGGAAGAAGACCTAAGAGCGACCTGATGAGTGTTGTCTTGCCGCTTCCGGAGCCGCCAATAAGTCCCAGGATCTCATTGGGATAGACCTCGAGCGAAACATCGTGGAGG
>CADCQX010000145.1 GCA_902803695.1 Oscillospiraceae bacterium | reverse complement strand
CCGATTCTTGTTGGCGAAATGTTGGCGAAGAAAACTGAAACGCCCTATTTGCGGGCGTTTCGAGGGTTTATAGACTATTCAAGCTCTATCGTTCCCGGCGGCTTACTCGTCAGATCGAAGAGTACGCGGTTAACGCCTTTGACTTCGTTGATGATCCTGTTCATTACCTTCTGGAGAACATTGAACGGGATCTCGCTGCACTCGGCAGTCATGAAGTCGGATGTGTTAACGGATCTCAGGCATACTGCATAGTCGTATGTTCTGAAGTCACCCATGACGCCGACTGAACGCATATTGGTAAGTGCTGCAAAGTACTGGCCGAGGCCTTCGATACCTGCATTCTTGATCTCTTCACGGAAGATGTAGTCTGCATCCTGAACGATGCGGACCTTATCGGCTGTAACCTCGCCGACGATACGGACACCGAGTCCCGGACCCGGGAACGGCTGACGGAATACAAGGTAATCAGGGATCCCGAGCTCTAAGCCTGCGCGGCGTACTTCGTCCTTAAAGAGGAGGCGCAAAGGCTCGATGATCTCCTTGAAGTCAACGTGCTCAGGAAGTCCGCCAACGTTGTGGTGTGACTTGATGACCGCGGACTTGCCGAGGCCTGATTCGATAACGTCAGGATAGATCGTTCCCTGAACGAAGAAGTCGACTTTGCCGATCTTCTTTGCTTCTTCCTCGAAAACTCTGATGAACTCTTCACCGATGATCTTTCTTTTTCTCTCAGGCTCTTCCACGCCCTTGAGTTTCTCGTAGAATCTCTCCTGCGCATTGACGCGGATAAAGTTTAGGTCGTAGGAACCGTTAGGTCCGAAGACTGCTTCTACTTCGTCCCCTTCGTTTTTTCGAAGAAGACCATGATCTACGAAAACACATGTAAGCTGCTTTCCGACTGCCTTTGAAAGGAGTACTGCAGCAACGGATGAATCAACGCCGCCCGAGAGAGCACAGAGGACCTTGCCGGTACCGACCTGCTCGCGGATCTCACGGACCTTGGTCTCAACGAATGACTCCATTGTCCAGTCGCCCTTGCAGCCGCAGACATTGATAACAAAATTCTTGAGCATCTTCTGGCCTTCAGCCGTGTGCATAACTTCCGGATGGAACTGTGTGGCATAGAGCTTACGCTCAGCGCACTCCATTGCCGCAACCGGGCAGACGCTGCTGTGGGCCGTGATCTTGAATCCTTCAGGAACGTTCGCGATGTAGTCAGTGTGACTCATCCAGACGGAAGTCTCACGGGAAACGCCGTCGAAGATCTTGCTGTCGCCGTCGATGGTGATATCTGTGTGACCGTACTCACTGACAGGAGCGGTCTTGACCTCGCCGCCCAGCTTATAAGCCATGAGCTGCGAACCGTAGCAGATACCGAGGATCGGGACGCCGATATTGAAGATAGCCTCTTCGTATGACGGGGATGACGATTCGTAAACACTGTTAGGACCGCCCGTGAAGATGATTCCCTTAGGGTTCATCTCTTTGATCTTATCGAGTGACAATGTGTACGGATGAACTTCTGCGTAAACGTTGCACTCACGTACTCTTCTGGCGATCAGCTGGTTGTACTGGCCGCCGAAGTCCAACACGATTATGAGTTCTTTGTCCATTTGACACCTCATATTTTTAGTATGAATTTATCTTACCACCGCTCGAAAAAAGTGACTATTGTGCTATCTATAAATATTCAGAACGAAAGACACCCATTTATATAGAAAATTTCTCACATTGCCTTTTCTTGTGATATAAATAAGTCAGGTTTTCGAAAAGAGGGTTTGTTATATGTTTTTCGAGTTCAACAACACCATAAAAGAGTCTTCCATGCTTCCCGAAAAAGCCAAGGGCTTAGTGGCGGGATACCTCTCGCTTGAGGAGCTTACAAAGATCTCATCGGCTCTCAAAGTCTCCGACTCCACCGTCGAGGCCTGCAAGACCGCCAACACGATCTTCCGTTCCGGCGTCGAGATCTACGATGACTACACATTTACCGAACTCAAGGTCGTCGACCCTGTTCACTGCAACGGTCTAGAGACCGACAATGACGACAGTGATTACGTCGCGCTCTACATCATGAAAAATGCCCTCTACGTTGTTGATGTCCTTGACACCGACCGTTCCACCTATGAGAAATTCATCCGCGCCACCAAGCGCTTCACTCCTTCCACCATGACACTCGAGAAGCTGATCTACGCCTTTTTCGACGAGCTGCTGTCCAAGGACGTCTCCTTCATCGAACGTTTAAGTCTCGAAGTCAACGAGATGGAAGAGAGCATCCTCCACGGAAAGCCTGACGAAGACATTAACCTGACGCTCCTTCGCCTCAAGCGCAAACTCCTGGAGATCCGCAACTACTACGAGCAGTGTCTGGACATTTTCGAGGTCCTTGAAGCAGACGAGAACGAGCTGTTCCTGGAGACCGACTCACTCATGTACATCGCGAACATGAACCAGCGCATCACACGCCTTCGCGAAGACGTCGACTCCATCAACAACGCCGTCGTCCACGTCCAGGATGCATACTCCGCCCACATGGACGCCAAGATGAACAACACAATGAAATACCTCACCGTTTTGACGACGATCTTCTTCCCTCTCACGATCATCGTCGGCTGGTACGGCATGAACTTTGAGTCGATGCCGGAATTTAAATGGCAGTTCGGCTACATCTACGTCATACTCCTGTCGATAGCCGTAATCGTGATGTTCGCCATCATTGCCCGCAAGAACAAGTGGTTCTGATCTTTTTCGAAGAAAAAACAATGCCATTGCTTTAGCGGCAATGGCATTTTTGATTCTTATCAACGGAATTCCCTGTGTAGGATCTTTACGGCTTCCTCAACGGTATCAGCCTTACCGGTGGAAATGTATTCCTTAAGTTTCTCGAGACGCTTCGGCTCGGTATCCTTCAACTCCAGTTCACACGGACCAAACTGCTCGTAGTGTGTCTGAAGCTTTTCCGCGAGTTCTGTCATATGGGTGCCTGTCTGTTCGGAAGTCTCGGACATAAACTTACCTGTAAGTTTCCTGTTCTTCACCGATCTGATGATTCCGAATACGAGAAGTCCGACACCGATGGCAAATACAAAAGCTGCCAGCCACATAGGCAATCTGGAATTGACCAAAGATGCCAATGCAAAGTATGTTCCCGGAACTGCGATTATCGGTCCGAACACGAGGAAAGGCCAGGCTTTCTTGGTTCCCTCAACATGTATCTGCGAAGGATCATTCAACATCGCCTTGTTCCTGATACATGTATCATAATCTTCATAGAGCTTCTGCTTGGAACGGAAGTGTTTGAGCATGTTATCGATCTTCTCGATCTCAGATGCTCTTATTTGTTCCTGTTGAACTACTGAAGACAACGCATCGTTTACCGGACTTGCCGTCTGGACCGGAGCTGCTGCCGGAGCGCTTGCCTGATCTCTATTAAAGGATGCTCCGCACTGTCTGCAGAACAAAGCATCGTCATCATTCTTAAAACCGCACTTAGGACAAAAAGCCATACCGAACCTCCCAGCTTAAGTTATTTAACTTTTCCGATCGCTTCTTCCAGAGTCTGAGCCTGATCCATCTTCAGAAGAGATATGATCTTCGACAGTTTACTCTGGGTTCTGTAAGGCTTCGGGATCATAGGATCCATAGGCGTTCTCTCGTTGATGAGCATCTGCCTTCTGTTCTTCTTATCTTCAACTTCCTTGGCCTTCTGGTTCGCAAGACCGAATTTCTTGTCGATCTCGGCATTAAGCGCTACACATCTGTTTCTGGATGAGATACTTCCCACCAGCAGCATAACAAAGAAACAGACGCCGGCAAGAATACAGCCCATATAAAGCATGACAGGTTCCATGTTCTTGATAAAGTATATGAAACATGCTGTGAAGATCAGCCCCGACATAATAGGTGTCAATATGAGCCACGGCCAGAAGAACTTGATCGTGGAATGTTTTGCAGGAGGTGTCTGTGAAGCAGTGATACTTCCGTTCTTGTCCAGATACGCATCGATCTCGTCCAGTTCCTTCGTTATGTTCAGATAACGGTCAAGGAGCAACAGCAGATCTTTCTTGTTGATCCCCGGATCCTGCGAAGGAGCGGCTTCCTGAACCTGCGCTGCAGGCTTTGGCGCCTCATCGGTCTTAGCCCCGTCCGGATTCACCTTGGCTCCACACTTCATGCAGAACAGGTCATCGTCCTGCATCTTGCTACCACATTTAGTACAAAACGGCATATGCGATCCCTCCATAACTATTCATTGTTGTAACCCTATATCCGTAGTATAGCAAAAAAATGCCGATGCACTCATATGCACCGGCATGATTTTTAAACTTTTTCGATCAGTATCTGAAAGTCTTTTTCGGACCCAGACAAGATTCAGGAATATCCTCGTCTTCCCTGGTGATCACGAGTTTCTGCAGAACGAAGTTCGGGTCAACCGCGAAGACATTGATGTCGTTTGTGCCTTCCTTGAGTCTCAGCGTGACCGTGATCTCGCGCTTGTTTTCGAGCACTCCCAAAGACCAGTACGGGTTGCCGTCGCCGACTGCGAAGTACGGACTTATCATGTTGACCTTCTTCATCCTGCCGTCGTTGGCGCTTATGCCGAACCAGATCTCGTTGTCCCTGGTGTGCGGATTGCTCGGGTTCACATAAAGCGTGACCCCGTACTCGCCCTTACGAGGCACACAGACCCTGTAAGTAAGTTTTGGCGCATCCTTTCCGAAAACAATATCCTGCGGATAAGCTTTGACCGCATCAAAGCCCCTGCTGTAGTCCTCGATGACCTTGAATCCGCCCTTCGCGGAATCAGTCTTACTATAGAAATCCTTGGCCTCGATGGAGATATAATCCATCACGTCAATGCTTCCCGGCCAGGATCTCTGGTGAAGCGGCACATTGATAACGGCCTCGTTCATATCGATCTTCCTGCCGCACCAGTAGTATGTTCCGTCAGACTTCTTACCGGCGCCGACATCTGCCGCCTTATTTACCGGCAGCTTAACGACGACGTTTCCGTCCGCGCAGTGAATGCAGATCTCAGGGACCTTCGCTGCTTTCTTGAACTTATTCCTGTCGAGCTTGATCTTAAGGACCTTCATCGTAAACGGCTTAACTGTGCCTTTCGTCTCGGATATGCTCAGGAACGCATTCGGATTTTCCACCTTAAAGTTCGCCTTAGGTGTTCCTGCAGTCGTGAGTATCAACTCTGCCTCGTCCTTAGACGGATCAAGGAATGTGTCGACTACCGGCACATGACCTGTCCAGAACTTTCCCTCAGAATACTGGTGGCTTCCCCTTGCAAGTACGATGAGCCTCTCCTTATTTGCCGGCTCAAACCTGTGAATAACAGGGTACTTGCACCCTTCCTCGCACCAAGCGTTAAATCCGATATGTTCTGACAGGCCCATGCCGTACCACATTCCGTCATGGATCTTATGAAGCTCGTCGACGATCTTTCTGTCGTAACTGATACACTCATCGATCTTATCTCCGAGTGTCATCGCATACGTACTTCCGATCTGAGCAAATCCGTGATTGAGAGTGGTCAAAAGCCACATTCTCTGAACGTTCATGTTTGCCGTAAGAGGCAACCATATAAGTTCGTAGAAGGCATATTTTGTGTTGCCTTCGAGCTTGTCGTAGAGCTTCTGAGCATCGCTCATCAGTTTTTCAACCTTCTCAAGTGTCTCGAAAGCCTCGTTATAGAAGAACGGCTGATAGACCTGATCGTTCATGGCCTCCGTTCTTCTGGCCGACGTGATCCTGGTGTAGCCTTCCAAAAGCTCATCGCACTTCTTAAGTTCCGCTGAAGTCATCTTGCCCTTGAAGTTACGGTCGATCATCAGCCTTGTATATTCCTTGGCACTGCCGAAGTTTCCCGTGCCCCACCTGTCAAAGTCATAAGCGAGCTCCAGGAAGTACGACAGCGGATATTCGTTACTGAAGATATCTCCCACATTAACGATCCACAGATCCCTGATGCCGAAGTCATAAGCGGTCGTCATCTGCTCCCATACCTTTGAGATGTGCGACGTGTTGAACCACTCAAATGATACCGGTAGTCCGTGATAGTCGAAGTGATAGTACATTCCGTAGCCGCCCTTGTGCTTACGCATCTTAGGTGTCGGAACGGTCCTTAAGTTACCGAAGTTGTCATCGCAGAGCATCAGCGTAACGCCCTCGAGCTCAGGATCTCCCATGAGTCCCGGCGTCTTGTCGTCACCGTAGAAATACGGCTCGACCTCCTTATAGAGCGCGAGCATCCTCGGCACTTCGTCCAGGTTCTCGTTAACGTACTTTTTGATGAGCTTGTTCTGCGTCTTCAATACTTTTCGAAGAAGATCGATATTGTCTTTTAAGGTCGCATCCTTGCCCATGATGGCAGTATCCGCCTCGCCTCGCATGCCGACAGTCACGACATTCTCGAACTTGCCGCTTCGCTTGAGGCCGTCCTCCCAGAACTTCGTGATGCCCTTCTCGTTCGTAAGGAAATTCCACGCGTCGCCGTACTTGGACTTCGGGCCGCGCAGATACTTATACTCTTCGCCCTGCCTCAAACACGGCTCGTGATGGCTCATGCCCATGACCACGCCCAGCTCGTCCGCGAGTTCGGCATTCTTAAGTCCCGGACCGTCGTTCGGGAAAATAGCCGACCACATGGCAGGCCACATGTAATTACCTTTAAGTCTTAAAAGCAGCTCGAAAACATGCTCATAAACCTTTGCGTTGAAGCCTCCGAACCTTTTATTGCAGAAATTGCCGAAAGCCGGCCACTCGTCGTTTATGAAAAATCCTCTGAACCTGACCGACGGCTCTTTGGAGACCATGCAGTAATCGCCCGGGATCTTAAAATCCTTCATCTTAACAGGCTTGATGTCGAGCCAGTCGATGAACGGTGATACGCCAAGCATCTCCGACAGCTTGAACATTCCGTAGATGGTGCCGCGCTTGTCACTACCCGTGATGATCAGTGCGCCGTCCTTAACTTCGATCTTATAAACTTCGCGCTTACCTTCGATATCGGAAATATCCACGCCAAGCTTCGTGATGAGCTTGTCGCCCACAGTTCCTACGTAGATAGGGCTTTGGGCTTCACCCTCTTCGAAGAGTTTCGGCTCCGTTCCGAATACGGCCTTTAAGTCGCCGGCTACTTTTGAGGCGATCTTTTTGACGCCGCTTAGAGCCTTGCGGTCGTATATGATGGCGTTTCCGCCCTTCTTTAACAGTGTGGAAGAAATAATGTAATCCATAAGCATATATCCTTTATATCTTAACTTCCATACAAGTATACAACATATGTATAAAGACAATCTACCAAAAGTTCATGCCTATATATTATTCAAAATCACAACATACCTCAATGGTCTCAAAACCGTATGCCTGCAGCGCCTTGATATGCTCTGCCTTTATCCTCTCGCCTGCTACAACGATCGGAACTGCCGGCGGACATGATGTCTTCGCAAAGCCTGCCACACGTCCTTCAGCCTTATCGATATCAACAACCTCGGTTTTGCCCATCACGGCCTGCCTGATGCTTATGACTTTCTCAGGTGCCGGAACACTTATCACTGGGATATCCAGAGCATCCATCGGCTCAACTGAATCCAGTGCTTTCATCAGCATATCGAAGTCCTCATCTTTTGTGTTTACGGAGAACATCAGCGTTACAAAGTTTTCGTCGCTGAATTCAGGCTCGATATTATAAGTCCTTAGGACATCAGCAAACATATCACCCGTATAGCCCAGGGAATTCGGACACAGAGTAAGTTTCAGATATTCATTGCCGTGTGTTTTGATACTGATGTTATTCGATATGGATTGAACCTTTGAAGAGAGTTTTCGAAGAGAAAGAGCAAACTTCGGATCAGCCATGTAACCATTACAGCGGTCCAAAGAAGCCAGTATGAGCCAGGACGGACTGGTGGATGCGAATAGCGACATCTCGCGCCTTACATCCATCTCGTTAAGATCCTCCGACACATGAAGATACGCACCGCCCGTAAGGACCGGCAAAGTCTTGTGAGCACTGTCGCAACAGATATCTGCGCCAAGCTGCATCGGGTGGCTGTCAAAGAACTTGAGATAAGCTCCGTGCGCATTGTCCACGGCAAGATAGGTTCCGTGCTTTTTGCAGACGTCGGAAATGGCGGCGATATCGCTCACAGATCCCAGATAATCAGGGGAAGTGATATATACACAGCAAGCCTTAGTTTCTGTAAGGATCCTGTCCAGGACGGAAAGGTCCACGGTGGTCGACAGGAGCCCGTCATCGTCAGGGATCCAGACCACATCCAGATCCAAGAGAGCACAAGCCGTGATAAACGAGTTGTGGCAGTTACGTGCAGCCACAACAGTCCTGATGCCGGTCTTATTAAGAAGCAGCGACATCATCGCGCGGATACAAAGTGACGATCCTTCAGTCGAATAATAAGTCGGACATCCGAAGATCTCGGAAGCATTTGCTTCACTGAGTTCTATGAGATTCTCCGTGCCCTTTACTTCGGTTATGTCAAATTTGGTGATATCAGCCTCAAAGCCGTACAATCTGCCGTGAAACAGGTCATGACCCTTATGCCCCGGCATATGAAACCTGACGGGGTTGGTCATGACATATGTACTTACGAAATCATTGAGCGGAGTTTCCATCTTGATTGAATTCTCTGTCGATCGCCAGCATCAGTGCGCACTCCATACGTTTCCTGAAAAGGTCGCATCCGTACTCGTAAATGCCGTTGACCGAGCCTGTTGCATGATATGCATTCGCAAAGCATCCGCCGGAGCAGTAAAGCCTTGCCCAGCAGTTCTTACATTCTTCTCTCGTGTAAACATTGCACTTGAAGAATTCTTCTCTTATGTTGTCGTTCTTTACGCCGTCAAAGATGTTACCCAAAAGGAACTTCTCATCACCGACGAACTGATGACAAGGATAAAGATCTCCCCAAGGAGTTACCGCCATATACTCGGTTCCCGCACCGCAGCCCGAGATCCTCTTGTAGATACACGGTCCGCCCTTAAGGTCAAGCATGTAATGATAGAAGGTGAAAGGCTTTCCTTCCCTATCCTTCTCGATCATGAGCTTTGCAAGATCCTCATACTGCTTCATGACGATCTCTTTATCTTCCTCGGTAAGTCTTGCAGGATCACTCTCACCGCAGACTACAGGCTCCATTGAAAGTTCTGTAAATCCGAGGTCCAGCATGGTCTTAATATCTTCAAGGAAGTCAGGATTTCTGTGCGTGAAGGTTCCTCTCATGTAGTAGTTCTTGCCTTCACGGGCATTGACCAGTTTCTGGAACTTAGGAACGATCTTCTCCCAGCTTCCCTTGCCGTTATAGTCAACTCTGTAGTGGTCGTGGATCTCTTTTCTTCCGTCGAGGGAAAGGACCACGTTGCTCATTTCCTTATTTGCGAATTCGATAACGTCATCATCGATCAAAACGCCGTTGGTCGTAAGGGTAAATCTGAAGTTCTTGCCCTTTTCTTTTTCGACGGATCTGGCGTAAGCGACAAGCTGTTTTACAACATCGAAGTTCATGAGCGGCTCGCCGCCGAAGAAGTCAACTTCGAGGTTACGTCTTGAGCCGGAGTTTTCGATAAGGAAATCAAGAGCGCGCTTGCCGACCTCGAAACTCATTACCGCCCTGTCGCCATGGTACTTGCCCTGGGATGCAAAACAGTATTCGCAGTTGAGGTTGCAGGTATGTGCGATATGAAGGCAAAGTGCCTTAACAACGCCGTTTGTCTTGGCCTTGAGTACTGTAGCTTTCGGCTCGAAAGTATCTTCGGTAAAAAGTTTGCCCTGCTCCTTAAGTCCTTCAACAGACTCGTAGATCTCGGTAAGTTCATCTCTGTCGATGTCCTTGTAGTTTGAAGCAAGCTTATCGATGAGCTCATCCTTGCCGGATGTCTCAAAACCTTCAATAAGGTCGTATGTTACGTCGTCCACAACGTGGACAGAACCTGAACACACGTCGAGTACTATGTTATAGCCGTTAAGTTTAAACTGATGGATCATGTTTCTCCTTTAAAAAACAACCGCCCCAAATGAAGCGGTTGCCTTAAAATTCGCATAAAACAAGAAATTACTTGTTCTCGTTCTCGCACTTCTGGTTTGCGATACCGCAGCTTGTCTTACAAGCAGACTGGCAAGATGTCTGGCACTCGCCGCATCCACCGTTCTTAGCGCTCTCGCAAAGGTTGCGTGTCTCAACTGTCTTGATATGCTCCATAGACTCTATACCTCGCTTAAAAAAATACAAGCAACTGTAACATTTATTAAAGTTGCTGTCAATATAATAAGCGGTTTGCCCCTTTATTTCAAGTTTTTTCGCCCTCGCCTGCCGCCTGCCGCACAATCTCCTCGGCTGCTAATTCCAACCAAGCCTTGATCTGCATTTCAAATGCTTCCACATCAAATGTCTTGGCATCTCCGGAATAGAATGGGATATAGTCTCTGCCTTGCCTTAAACCTGCCCTCAGATATTTGGCGTTCTTTTTGGCATTGATATCAATATACTCGTAATCCTCCATCATACCGTATATCTCTACGTATGCTGATTTATCCACCTCTACGGCTCCGATCAAAAAATCCGGATAGATAGTTTTACCTTCCAAGATAAGTTTTGGCTCAAACTTGTATTCGACCTTAAGTTTATCAAGGACCTGAGCAGCCAACACCTCATTTTTAGATTTGAATCTAATACCTTTATACTCAATGGAATCTTTATATTCTCCGGGATTTTGCTCCCCATTCGTCTTTTGAAAGAACTCGTAATTCAGCTTTCCGGTTATCCTCTTTATAGGCTTATCCATCATAAAGGGTTCACCTTTGTAACT
>CADCQX010000144.1 GCA_902803695.1 Oscillospiraceae bacterium | reverse complement strand
ATGACCAAAGATCAGCTGTTTGAGAACTTCTCCACATCGCCTGAGTTTACCGGAATCTGCGTAAACTATGCGATAGACAGATAATGTAACTTACCAAACTCATATACGTAAACAGAGAAGGACCGGGTCACAGAAATGCGAGCCCGGTCCTTCCCTACATTAACGATCGACTGGTTTTTTCCCAATTAAATTATTTAGCCGTAGATGTTCTCTACGATCTGAACATTTGTTACATATGCCCTGATATATCTCCTCATTATGAGGACAATAAGGATCAATGCAACGATATATACGATAAGAAAACGCAGCGGGAAAACGTATACGAGATATTCACTTCGCATCGTATCCGCCATTATCTTGCAGATAGCACGTCCGAGAGGTGTACCGATTACTATACCTCCTATTCCCGACAATATGATCAGGAAACCTATCTCGATATAATTCAGGATACTTACCTGCCTGTCGGACATTCCCAAAGCTCGATATATTCCAATGTCTTTCTTACGCTTCTCCATATTGTTTACGGTAAGATCATACATATTGATCAGCGTGAAAAGGCAAACGATGATGCAGACGATATAGATCGCTACCCTTACCTTCGCAAACACATCCTTAAGCTGCGCAGTGTATTCACTGAGCGAAGATATCGAGAGATTCTCCTTCGGTTCAATAAGGCCCTTCAGTTCTTTTACAGAATCACCGGAGATCTTATCATCCGCTTTGATGTACCACTTCTGATCGCAGGTAAGAGACGTAAGCTCTCCCCAATTCTCTTCACTGGTGTAATAGATATTCAGGTCATACGGACTGTTAACAAAGCCCTCTACCAGAAGCGTGACCTTTTTACCATCATTCACTTCAGCTTCGATCCTGTCACCCTCTTTAAACTTGAGCGACCCGTTCTGGTACCAGTACGCCCCCTCGTTTATGATTATCGGCACGACACCGTCATCCGAAGAAGCAGACACATTCACATCACCGCTGCTTATGGTATGAGTATCCTTATCATTCTCGAAAACCACATCCAGACATTTGAACTTTATGATATCCTCCACACCATTTATATTGCGGATCTTTTCTTCAAGTTCCGGTGTAAAAGGCGAATTTTTCATCCACTCGTCATCGTTACCGTGATTACCCTGAAGCGCTACTATGAAATCACTGTCATGCTTATATTCAGACTTCGCGAGTTTGTCTTCATCAAACGAAGCGATAACTGAGAAGATTACAAACGACAGCATAAAACTCAAGGTCAAAGAGAACAGCGTAAGGATCGTTCTTTTTCCGCCTGAAAACAGATAACGTTTTCCGAGAAAGGCGACAGGATTTCTTGTAAGTCCTCTGACGTCACTCTTCCTTTTCTTTTTCGGAGCCTGAATATTCGCGAGATCATCAGATATGCTTACGTTCATGACCCTCTTTACGATCTTGCCCGTACAGCCAATTACGACGATATCTATTACGACCAGTGATGCAACAGCACAAAGGATGATCGCAGGGATGTTTTTCGAGATAGGGAAAAACAGGCTTATGACAACACTGAGTGCAGCGCCAATGACCGCGTAACTCCAGAATATGGTGCGGCGTTCTCTTCCGACGATGTGCTTGAGCTGATCGGATGTAGCGCCGATCAGTTTGAGCCTTCGAAACTCGATCATGTCATTGACCAGCAGCACCTCGTAGATACTCTTGACGGAGACGCCTGCTGTGAGGATCACGACGATCAGAAATGCCAGAAGGACATATGCGATATCGGCGAGCGAAGAGGTGCCGAGCTTGGAAAGTTCGATCTCGGATTCAACGCAGAATATAGAGATCGCAGTGAAGAGCATGACGGCTGCGGAGATGATCAATCCGCGCAGTATACTCTTGGTCCTGTTCTTTCTTATGCGTCTATTGGCGATGGTCTTTTCAATATGCGTTATGCTCATCTGCCAATCTCCCGTCCTCGATCTGCAAGATCCTGTCTGCCTCAGATGCTACATTCTGATCATGAGTGATCAGGATTATGGTCTGACCGTAATCCTTATTTATCTTCTTCAAAAGCTTGATAACGTTATTGCTGTTCGTCTTATCAAGATTGCCGGTAGGCTCATCAGCGAGGATGATCTCAGGCTTATTGATGAGGGCTCTCGCTATAGCTACACGCTGCTGCTGACCGCCCGACAGTTCATTAGGATAAACATGCTCTTTCTCGTTAAGTTCCAAAGCATTTATGATCTGCTTATAGTAGACCTTATCGATCTTCTTACCCGCAAGTCCTGCAGGAAGGCAGATATTCTCCTTGACCGTCAGGATAGGAACGAGATTAAAATCCTGGAAGATGTAGCCGATCTTCTCGCGGCGGAATTTAATGAGATCATTGCCTTTGAGATCACTTATCTCCGTTCCGTCGATATAAACTTTGCCCTCTGTAGGACTGTCTATTCCGCCAAGGATATGAAGGAGCGTGGATTTACCGGATCCTGATGTTCCGACGATCGCCACGAATTCTCCTTTGTCGACTGATACGGTTATTCCCTGAAGGGCTTTGGTCTGAACCTGACCGGAACCGTATGTCTTATGTAGGTTCTCAACTTTGACTGTGCTTAAGGTACTCATTTCTTCTCCTCATTATCTCATCGATCTCTGTTTTGTGATCACGATACATCTTTGCCGTCATCCTCGTGATCAGACAGGATATACGGCTCGGCTTATGAATGGATCCGTTTTCTTTGAAGCTGTTTACATAGCATCCCTTTGTGGGACAAACATCCTGAAACTCACAAGCCTGACATTTCTTATTGTCGATCTCGTCAATATCTTTGTTTCCCATGACCTCGCTATACCAAGGTCCGCCCAAACCGTCTCCGATATTGCCGATCACAAATTCCTTTTCCATGCAGGCAGGACACATAAATATCTCACCGTTCCATGCGATGTAGAACGACCTGATACCTGCTCCGCATTTGAACAATATTTTATCATCTTTGCGAAGATAATTCTTGTATGCATTTTCGATGAAGACCCAGTTAAAGAACTTGCCGTTTTTATTGCTCTCCAGATAGAAATCAAGAGCCTGTTCCATTACATCACCAAGTTCACGGATCTCATCGTCACTCCAGTGTTCTCCTTTGTCGATACCGAGATCCACACTTCGAAGGCCGCCCTCATCAACGAGGAACTTCAGATTATCCGCATAGTTCTTGTAGTTATTCTTTGTAACCACGCTGTTTACCTGAACTCCGCGGTTTAATTCTATCTGGTATCTGTTTAAGTATTTGAACTTCCTTATAACATCATCGAAGGTTCCCTTACCCGATGCCCAAACTCTGTTCATGTCATTATCTTCTTTTCTTCCGTCGAGACTGATCTTGATGAAGAAATCATTCTCGATGAAGAAAGAGACCACGTCCTCACTTATCAGAGCACCGTTAGTGGTCATGGAATATACAAACTTGATGTCAGGGTATTTCTCATTGATATACGCGATCGTCTCTTTGATCAACGGGAGGCTGCAAAGTGGCTCACCGCCGATAAAATCCACGTCGATCTCCTTATCGGGACTTCTGTCCGACTCATATTTCTTTATCGCCCAGTCGATTGATCTGACAGCGGTCTCATAACTCATCTCGTAGTCGAGCTTCTCTTTCATATAACAGTAGGTGCATCTGAAGTTGCACTTACGGTTTACTTCCAGCGTTATACTTATCATTCGTGAATTACGTCCTCTCTCATCTTATGGATATGATCAAAGTAGGTCATCTCGTTGTCGTTATGGGATATTACGATGATGATCTTCTGTTCTTTTATCTTCATTAGGTATCTGTAAAACAGGTCTCTTCGTTTCTGATCGAGCATTGCCGTCGGTTCATCGAAGATCAGAACATCCTTGTCATTACAGAAAACCCTTAGGAAATCCAGTCTTTTTTTCTGTCCGCCGGATAATGTGTTGCCGTCTACACCGACAATAGTATCGGGACCGTTTTCCATTTCCTTTATCTCGTCATAGATATCTATGTCCTTACTTATACGTTCGATCTTCCCAGTATCAGGATCATCACAGAAGAGATTTTCTTTAAGGGATTCATTGAAGAACATGCTCTCCTGCGGAACATAACCGATATGCTTTCTGAGATCTGTCAGAGAAAGCCCGCAGATATCATTCTCATCCACATATATGCTGCCTTCCGGAGGCATATATATACCCAGTAACAGATTGATGAGCGTCGATTTACCAATTCCGCTTCGTCCGACAATTCCCGTAATACTACCCTTCTCGAGTGACATATTGATGTTCTTCAATACGTCCTTTCCGGTCTGATATGAGAAGTTAAGATCCTTGATGTCGATCTTGGAGATGCAGGCTACCTGACCTTCATTTACTATTATCTCCGGCTCTTCTTTAAGTAGTTCCTCGACGCGCTCCCTGGAGGATACGTACTCCTGATATCTCGCATTGAACTGGCCGAAGAAGAAGAACGGTATAAGAAGGAAAGACTGGCATTCGATCATGGAGATCAGAGCACCGACGGTAGTCCTGCCGTTAAGAACACCGATACCTGCAACGATAAAGACAACGCCCTGAAGGATATATAGGATAAGTCTTGCTCCGCTGGTATTGGCTGCTGACAGGAGCGCCGCCCGCTTTCTTCCGAGAAAAGCATTCTCGTACTTCTCTGCATATTTCTTCCTGCACTTCTCATAGAGGCTGTATGTCTTGATGAGGATCTCCTTGCTGCAATTCTCGCTTAGAACTCCCAGCGCTTCCTCGTCTGCCTTAAGGAAGTTCTTAACTTCTTTCTTGATCCTCTTTCCGAGGAATATCGTCATGAAAGCATAAAAGACTATTACTGCCAAAGATAAGAGAAGTATCCTGTAGTCAACTCTGGTGATCACGAAGACGACCGATGCGAGCATCACGATATTGCCGAGAAGTTCGATCAACATCTCACCATAAAATGAGGAAACCGTTATCGAATCCTTGGAATATCTCGATATGATCTTCTCGGTTCCGTTATCAACAAAGTAGCTGTGCTTCAGATGCAGGATATGATCATTGATCTTGAGCCTTAGGTCCTTTTTGACCTTCTCCTGAAAACAGCATTTTCGATATTCATAGAAATACCCTTCTGCGATCTCGAAAACATAGAGTCCCAGTAAAGCAGCAAGAAGAACATAAAAGTTCCTGCTGTTATGTCCGGACAGCTGATCGATCATCAGCTGATGCACATAAGGGATCAGGACTGCAACTATGCTCGACACCCACGAAAGTATCACCAGAAAGATCCACGCGGGTGTGTTTCTTCTGTTAAATACAAATCTTCTCAACATCGCGCTTCACCATCTTTTTCATATCATCATTCTTAAGAAATTCTCTGTAGTTTCTGAAGTACTCTTCTCTATTCCATGAATCCTTCTTAACGAACATGCCGAAATACAGAAGATCTTTCTTCATCCTGCAGGTGCTCTTTTTATATGCAGAAAAGTGCTCATATTTTCTGTCGATGGCACCACAGATTCCGTTGCAGAAAAAAAGATAATCACAGTTGGAACATTCCTTTTTCTCACCTGTTACAAATCTGCTTTTCACATCACTTCGATCATAATAAGAAGTGTCGATATTCTCCTCTTCCTCAAGGTTAGCCAGACGCATCTTCTCATCAACTATATTTCCGCACGGAAAGAGATCACCGTTCGGATGAAGAGCGGCAACTTCGCCATAGCCTCCGCACTTCTCTCTCGGGATCAAAGCGTTATCAATTACCGTCGAATATCTTCTCTCGAATCCTTTGTTATCGATAACATAATCAAGAAATGTGAGATAACTCTTTTTCATCAGAACATCCAGGTTCTCCCACATGTCGAGACTATAACCTGCGCCGTTTCCCAGCGGTTCAACGAACCTCATCTGGAAATATGCGTCGTACTTATCGGCGAGTTCCAGTGCCGCCTTTAAGTATTCCTCGGAATCGCTGTCTATCACGTATGAGAAAGATAATACGCAACCCATTGCATTGATGGCTGCATACCGTTTTTCCATGGTATTTCTGAGTTTTTCGTCTCTTACAACGTTTTCGATACTCATCTCGATACAGCCGATATAGTCTTTTATCTGACTGAGCTTTTCTTCGTTCAGCAACAGCCCGTTGGTCTGAAGAATGATACGCTCTTTTCCGACTTTTTCGGAAAGAGATCTAAGGATATCTTTTATGTCAGGTCTGGAGAGGGGCTCCCCTCCCGTGACGACAAGTTTCGTCTCGGGAGAAGAGCACAGCAGGTTGTAGTATTTCATTATCTTTTCCGTATCGAAATCCTTCTCGATCTCGATATTCGGACTGCACTGAAGAAAGCAGAAATCGCAGGCCATATTGCAATGGTGAGTGAGAAAAAGATAGACGCTGTTTATCTCTCTTTTCTTCTCAGTCTTCCTGGTGAGACCATAAGTCTCAACCAGTTTTTTTATGGATGCTTCATCCAGCTTCTCGTATTTTTCTCTGTTAACTTTGATCCATCTTTCAGTCTGACTGTTAAGAAGGATCACGCTCTTATCCGATGTGTATTTCTGCAAACATATTTCCACGGATCATCACCTTCTTACCATCTCATTCTCATCTTTGAGAGACCTTACCTGATAACCGTTTTCGTTTAAGTAATCTACAGCTCGTCTGAGGCGCGGATTATCGGCTTCCAGGAGCCTATTGAAGACACTCCTGCTGTGTCTTATCATTATCTTCTCGAGATTACAAAGATCTGCATTAGCCTTGTTAAGATAGCCTGACAGCTTGTAGTTTTTGAATCCGCATCTGGTACTGATGCATGCGTAATTGACATCGCAGTCCGGGCATGCCTTTGCCTTGATGTAATACTTCTCAGTGAGCTTTTCAAAGCGTTCGCTGTCTATACCGGTGAAGATATCACCGATCTCCCAGATGCTGTCATTAGCTACATAGTTACAAGGATAGATCTTGCCGTCGGCAGTAATAACAAAGTGATTCTTTCTTCCTGCAGAACAGAAATATCTCGGACGGTACACCAGGAGTTCCCCGAGCCTTCCGTCATACATATCGAGAAGGATACCGTCGTCGATATGTTCTATATACCAGTCGTCGAGCCTTCTCATCTGTTCATCCAGTTCGCGAAGGCTCTCCGCATTCCAATTCTCAAATTCATTCAAAGCAGCATTGATATGCTTTATTCCCATCCTGTAAAAGTGATCCACGTTATCACAGAAATGAGCTACGTTATTCGTCGCTACAGTCATCCTTACAGCGAACGGGATATTGTTATCCAGAAGTGACCTGATCGTCTTCCGTGTCTTGTCGTATAGGTTCGATCCGTTCACGGAGACTCTGTTGATCAGATGCGTCTTCTCGTCTCCGTCAACGCTTATGGAAAGTTCGACCTTCTTTTGAGAGACCCTTTTCATGATCTCGTCATCCCAGATCGTTCCGTTTGTTGTCATGGTGATCTTGATCTTGTCATCGTCTGCAACAAGATCCATCAGTTCCAGGAAAACCTCGCGGTTCAAGAGAGGTTCACCGCCAAGTAATGTCAGGTCGATCTCTTTATCGCCTGCATATTCTCTACAGAGCTCGAGGGATCTTTTCATATATTCGCTCGAGAGCATGACCCTGCTCTTCTCATTTCCCTCATAGCAATATTTGCAACGCATGTTGCAATCATTCGTCAAATATAAAGTACAGTCCATCGTTAATTTCGTCCTTTTACATGTATACGTTCGACACCGTTATTCCGTATCTTTTCTTTATCATGTATCTCTCGAAAACACTGAATACGGGTGTCACGGCATAGGCCGTTTTCATATCGCAATCAACCATCTTCTCTATGAGTTCATTCTTCAGGGGATCACCGACCGGATATGTAGGATTACCGAGTATCCCTTTGCGATATTTTTTATCTGCCAGATCAGACAAGGAACATATCTTTTCCGGCTTTAATCTGTTTATCATCTCGTTATCGAGAAAACAGTCTTCCGTCAGCCTCACAAAACCATAATCTTCTATCAGCCCTAAAGGTCTGGAGGATGATATCAGTCCGTCCTCATAAAGGTCGTGCCAGAGTTTTATGAAACTCTCATCTTTTTTCTGACCCAGACATCCTGCTTCAAGGAAGGCTGCAAAGATACCTGTAGTAAGAGCACAAAGAAAACTGTTACCTGTTAAGAACTTATCGTCATCGTTTGTTTTCGATGTGACCATAGAAGAATCATATGCCAGGGAAAGCTTCTTATTGGAGTCTTCAGGAAGCAACCTCTTTTCAGTTACCGTCAATACACTCTCAAGATCTGCCGGGTAACTTGTCTCACCTTTGTTGTTAGCCGCAGCGATTATCGTAATACCGAGCGAACGTGCCTTCTCGCAGCATTGACGAAGCTTACGAAGAGTATCTTCGGAGATCTTCCTGATCCCTGCACTTATGTTGATGACATCAACGTTTTGTGTGATGCAATACTCGATGCCTTTAATGAGTTCTTCCGCTTTGCCCTGATCATTATCATCAAGGACTTTGTAACTTATTATCTCGATATCGTGATGTTCAAAACCGATGCATGAAGCAACCTTGTCGCCGTGGCTTTTCTCAGCTGTCACGGGTGTGTCCAGAATCCCAACCTTTATCATCTTTTCTCCCAAAAAGGCATATTACTCTCTAAAGTAATATGCCTTTTCCAGTTTTCTCTGATTAATTAATGAATAGCAGAAAACAATGCGTTCCAGAAGAAGATACAATCCTTCTTGCACTCGTAGTCAGCATCAGAGCTTCCGCAACCACCGTGGTATGCCTCAACTACATCATTCATTTCTTCCTGATTAAGCTTCTCTTCGATCATTTTAAAGATCCTCCTTTCACCAAATATGTATGTTTAAATTCCCAGGGCAAATGCAAACAGCATAGGGAATAAAAACCAACTTTAGCCAAAGATCCATTCCCACCAATCAAGCCAGCCACCGCCGGATGTAAACAAGATATGCATACTTTAGTCCCTTTCGTTCTTTCGTTAATGTGTGTTGTGTGTGTATGAGTTCGACGTTATTTTTGTTTTCGAAAAAACAGGCTACGTACTAAACTGTAGGTAGTCTATTTCATCTGCTGTCACAATGTAAGGGCTTTCCCTTTGAATGGTCGTTTATCCCTTTGAACGGTTAGATCCGAAGGCTGATCTCCGCCTGATACATGCCGTCGACCACTCTGGCGTCGTATGTTCCCTTGTATTTTTTGACGACGCTCTTTATGTTTTCTATTCCGAATCCGTGATTCTGTGTATCACTTTTTGTAGTCAATACTTTGCCCGTTTTGTCGAGCTTAAGTTCACCGTCAAAAGTGTTAATAGTCTTCATTACGAGGAACTTCTTTCCCTGCTCGACGCTAAACCTGATCTTGCCGCTCTCAGTCTTCTCGATAGCCTCCGATGCGTTCTTTATGAGGTTTGCAGATAGGACGCAAAGATCCCTCTGATCGATGGAGACATCGTCTCCCATATAACCGCTTATATCTATCTCGCATTTCTCGTTGATCGGTTTCAGATAATAGTTTAAAACTGTGTTGACTATGTCGTTTCCGACATCATAATTATTCTTCGATATGCTTTGGACTATACCGAGTGTATCGTCCAAATATGACTTCAGGTCATCGTACTTTTTCTCCTTGCAGAAATACTGCATCTCAAGAAGATCATTTACGATCTCATGCCTGAATTTCTTTGTCTCGTTTTCTCTTTCCAGGAGCTGATTAAAATACTCTCTTTGCTGTTCGTTTATTTCTTCCTGATGCTCTTTTTCCACGCGGTAACTGTGCATGCAGTTGTAGTAATAGATAAGTACGATCAACAAAACGAAGATGAGTGCCTCGCCCACAAGAGCCAGGTATTTTCCCGTGATCATCATCTTACTTTCAGGAGCAGTCCTGAGCATGACATAAGTAAAGAACGAGATCATCGCAGTAAGTATCGCCATGATGAGATCCATAACGACCCACATCTTAAGAGGCAGTCTGAAAGACTTTGGTCCTCTCTTTTTATCCAGAAGAACAAACATGATCCATATGACACCTGTTACTGTTCCGAGGATTATGTATTCCTTGATGAATTTGTCGATCACAGCTTTTTCGAGAATGATGAAAAAGAGATCTTCAAACATGGACAGGAAAAGCCATTGACCGATTCCCGTAAGTATAAGCTCTATAAGGTTCATATCGAATATGAAATAGATCATCGCGAAGATCAGGAATACAAATACCGGCAGCGGGCCGATGTTGATATCCATCCATTGAAGATCGAAGATAAGTCCCGTGATCCATATAAGAAGGCATGCCGACAATCCGACATTACGCTTGATGGTGTTACCGCGAAGATCCACTCTGAATACGACAAAAAAGAAGGAAATATATTCCCACAACATATTTATGTTCGCCAGCGCCTGGATCATCCTGCTCATATGGTTCACCTGTGCTTCGTATCGTAAGTAACGAATGCCCTTAGGAATGGAGCACGCAGACGTCTGGAGACAAGTATCTTATCATTACTCACAAGACGGATGACGTTCTTATCGACATCTTCCACCTTGCCCATGTTAACGATATAAGATTTGTGACACTGGAAAAATACACGCTCATCAAGTTCTTCCATCCAGGATGAGATAGGCTTCTCGGAACGGAAGTCTGCCTTGCCCGTAAAGATCAGTGTCGCGGATTTATTCGCTTCGATATAGAGGATATCTTCCTGAGGGATCTGATAAGAAACGCCGTCACGATAGACTGTAACTTCTTTAAGCGATACCATGTGATCACTCACATCATCAAGCGCAGCAAAAAGTTCTGCCTTATCGACAGGCTTCGGAACAAATCTGAATGCACCAATCCTGAATGCTTCCCTGTAGCGGTCTTCCCTGGCCGTCAGCATGATGACCCTGTAATCGACTTTGTTCTTCTGAAGCTCATATCCCACTTCTATGCCGTCGACTTCAGGCATCTCAATATCAAGCAGCAGAACATCCAGATGATCTGTCGCCTTCAATAGCTCAGCTGCTGAAAAGTATTGGATATATTTGACCGCTGTTTTCCTGACTGCTGAATATTCATTCAGCAAATCTTTGATCGCATCATGAATATGCATCTCATCGTCGCAGATTCCGACGACAAATGCTTTGGTGCTATTACGCACTGCCATTTAGTACTCCCCCGGTCTTAATCTCACTCGCACACACAAATAATTATATAACATTTTATACATCATTTCACAGACGACAAGGGCAGTTTTGTGGCGCAAAAGCCTTAAATTGCGTTATTCCGCGCAAACTTTTTTGACTTTTGCAAATTGAACAAAATATTGATATTTTGTCAATAAAAACAGGTTATTTTTGAATTGTTTTATTATTCGAGTGAATGGCAAATATCAAGAGAATGGACAAATGCGTCCATTCTCTTTTCTAACTTTCTTTTTTTCACCAGCCGCGATCAGAATCCGTAATTATCAACATCTTCTTTCGTTATCGTAGCTGCATCAAAGACCATATCATCAACGATCACTGTTTTAGGAATTGCTCCGTTCCTGATGATATCATCCATGTAAGATGCCATATATGGACTACACTGAACAACACAGTTCCAATTGCCATTGAGAAGTTCTTCCAGGGCGAATTCAGATCCGTCAAAACTTACGATAAGAACATCACCATCAATACCATGCGAGATACCTGCTTCATCAAGAGCAGCTACAGCACCCTTCGTCATGTAATCAGAGTCGCAATAGATAACATTGAATTCAACGCCGTCCTCTATTGCCTGAGCGACGATCGATTTCGCACTCTCGTAATCCCAATCAGCTGTACTCTCAAGTGTGATGTTCCAGTCAGAGTCTGAGTCTGCTTTATTGTCCAGAGGCATTCCGCGGCCGATCTGTGCACTTGAACCCATAACACCCTGGATATGCAGAATGTTGTATTCGGAAAGATCCTGTGACTCGAGCCATTCAACAGCAAGCTGACCTTCTTTTTCCATATCGGAAACAATAAAAGCTTCGTAATAATCTTCACTTACATCAATAGATCTGTCGAAAAGGATAACCTTTATACCCTTGTCCTTGGCGCTCTGCATTAAGTCTTCCCAACCGGAAGCATCAGCCGCGTTAAGAATGAGATAATCTATCTCTTCACTCTCGACATAATGAGTAGCTGCTTGGAGCATCTCATCATTTTTCAGAGTATAGTAGAAAACAGCATCATATCCGTTATCCTCAGTGAACATCTTCTTCATGTCTGCATCGTTTGCAGTACGGAAGCCTGACTCGTTCGGATCACAATTGACGATGCCGAGTCTTATGAGTTCCTCTTCAGGTTCGGCAGAAGTTTCCGTCATCACCACCTCGGAAGTTTCCGTCGCAGGTGTTAAGTCCAGAAAACCGTTCTTACTCTCAGTTGTTGTATCAACAATTTTCTCTTCCGTCTCATCTTCATGTCTTACTGTTCTTTTCTTTTGCGAAGAACCGCATGATGTCAGGACAAGTGATGTCATAACTATCAACGCAATAGATACCAATAAGTGTTTTTTCATGATGCTGTGTCTTCTTTATTGTCAGCCGCGTTTTCTTATCTTGTAGGTGGAAAAGAATACAAAGAATACCGACACGAAAAGCGGAACGATATAAAACGGCCACCCGATAAATATCTTTATAAAAAACCTATCATGCCAATTGTGGACATCACCTGCGATCGTCGGGTAAGGATACGGACCCGAATAAGCCAGACAGTCAAACAGGTTGTAAATGACCAAACCGACAGCCAGTGTCAAAATTATGAGCATTATAGCTCGAACGATTCTCCATCCCATAAGTATTCTCCATTTACTTATTTGTATTCCAATCACCAATATACACCAAATCCGCTATTTTGTGTTGATATTCATCTGCATTTTCCTCATAATTATCCTTATCGAAAACAATAGGAACAAAGGACAATGGCTGAAGCAGAGAACAAACAAAAGCTCACACCGAAGATCTTCTTTACAGAGAAGATCCCGATCGTCATATCAGATTTCATTATCTGCGGTTTTGTGGGCTGGACCTACGAGACGGTCATCACTTCCCTCTACTTCAAGGAATTTGTCAACAGAGGGGTGCTTCCTATCCCGATCCTTCCTATCTACGGTTTGTTCTCGCTGTTTCTTCCCTTCATCTTCAAGAGGAAGCATAACCCTTTCCTGATCATTCTTATAAGCGGACTGGCGGCGACGGTTTTCGAGCTTCTGGGAGCATATATAACAGAGGCGGTACTTCACGAGAGACTTTGGACCTACGAACTGTGGCCGCTCAATTTCTTCGGCGGCAGGATCTCAGTGTTTTCGAGCCTTATATTCGGCATACTGTGTGTCTGCTTTGTTAAGGGTTTCCACCCGTTCTCGCAGTTTCTTCAGCGCAAGCTCGGCAAAGGATTCAATATCGGAACTTATGTCCTGGCCGCGGTCCTGACTGCGCTTTGCTTCATTCTCTGACTTTTCAGGTTGATTTCAGGTTGCTTCTTTATCATAAGCGAGTATGATAGGCGTACTATATTTGTTATGTTTTGTTTGAAACAGGGAGAAGCATTATGAAAAAGACCGTTTTAAAAGCCGCTTGCGTCATCTTGGCCGTTGTCCTGACAGGTTGTCAATCAGGCCCGCTCAAAGGACTCAAGAAGAAAGAAAACAACTTCTACGTTAATCCCGACAAGAAGTATGAAAAGCTGGTGGATGTCTGCCAGGATAAAGCAAGGCTTTACGGCTATGAAGGAGCCGTAATGATCGCGACAGATGACGACATCGTCCTATTCGGCGGCCCTGAAGCAAAGAACATAGAGGGCAAGCCGATCGATCCATATACGACTTATGATATCGGTTCCTGCTCGAAGATATTCACTGCCGTAGCGATATTCCAGCTGATCGATAAAGGCGAACTGTCGCTGGACGATACTCTCGACAAGTTCTTCCCTGAATATGAGACAGGCAAACAGATCACGATCTATAATACTCTCCATATGCAGTCCGGAATCCCTGATTACATCAATAATCCGCCGGCCTACTGGGAAGAGATCACCACAGATAATTATGAACAGTTCTACTCTAAGATCTGTCAGGACGGCTACACAGATGAGGAGTTCCTGCAAAATCTCTATAAAGCCGATCTCCTCTTTACGCCGGGAAGCAAGCAGGAATACTGCAACACCAATTACGTTATCCTGGCTATGATCGTTGAGCAGGTCTCAGGCATGCCGTTTTGCGACTATCTCCAAAAGAATGTTTTCGATGTATGCGGAATGGAACATACGACTTCAATGGTCGCAGGCAATGAGACAAGTGTCCCAACCGATTATGATCTTGTGCTCTCGATCGGCATGGTCAATGAGAAAGGTTACTACACAGGTTACCGCCTCGAGCGCGGCTGCGGCGGAATCCACACATGCATGGCTGATCTCATCGAATTCGACAGGGCACTCTTCGGAGGCAAGCTCGTAAGCGAATCCTCTCTGGCCGAGATGATGAATTATGATATGGAATACGGCTGCGGTCTTTATCCTCTCGTTCGAAAAGGCTACGCCTACGGCCACTCGGGATCTAACGGCGCTTACGTTTCCATGAACATGATCATCGACACGGAAGAGTTCGGCAGAGTTTACTTTGTCGGCTCGACAGCATCGTCAGGAGCCATCCAGCAAGCCGAAGCACTCACGTCTATACAGACGGCAGTAGCTGACTTGTTCAAACCCTAAAATCAATAAAAATTCACCAATGTGAGGCATAAAGAAAACTCCCGGAGATGACCTTCGTCTTCGGGAGTTTTTGATTGCTTCATTTCCTATTACCAGTTCCAGATCTTGAAACTCATATATACGATCTCGCCGTTCTCGATCCTTACAGAATCAACCATATGATCTTCATTGATGCCATATCCTATCTCTGTACTTCCATTGATCTTGACTCCACCGTCCTCAAACTTTGTTAGTGTCGGGCAGACATCTATCCAATCAGAAAGATAATCATGGAGTTCGGAACCTGTGATGGTTGATTCATCAGCATATCCGCCATTCAGATAAACTGACACATTGATTTCAGCATCTTCAGCTATCGGCACCTTGCTGAGTCTGTGATATGAGTACGTAGGGTTTCCGAAGCAATCGAATATAGACATATTCTCAGCATTACCGTTATCATCAACGCTGATACCAACAAAATAACCGCCATAATCGATCTCACCCAACGAAATTACATAACAGCCCGACAAGAACACACCTTCTTCTTCCCGGAACTCCACGGCAGATACTTCAAACTCTTCTCCATCAACCTTGACCTTGTCACCTTCCTTGAGATTGAGACACTCTTCCATGCTCTTATCGATCGTGCTCTCAGGACCGAACTGACAATAGGCATATTTCATATCCCCGGAAAAACCTCTCAGCCATCCGCCATATCCACCGTCATCAAGTACAGCATCAATATTCCTCGGATCGACTTCCGAATGGAAGTACTCATCCACAAAATTCGAGAAATCATCCAGGAAAGGATATTCCATAAAATCTTCATACTCGAAAAGGAATTTTTTAGGTTCCCATTCTCCTGCCAAATATCCGTACTCTTGCAGTTCAACCGGTTCGATCTTTCCGTCTATATCGTGGTATGCCGTGAGTTGATTGCCGTCGTAAGTGAGAAGAACATATTCCCAGATCAGATCATACGTTGTTTCTGAGACGGTGTTGCTTCCAAATCCGTACAAAAGACCTCCGTTACTCTCATTCAATTCAGTAGCATAATTTCTTAATTCCGTGTAGATCTTGCTGAACTCACTCTCATCGCCTGCATAGTTGCCATAGTAGGTTCCCTCAGTTGACTCTTCAGGTTCAGTATCCTCTGTTTCTTCCGTCTTTTCAGTTTCTTTGGAAGTCTCAGTTGTTTCCGTTTCTTCAGTTACCTGCTCGGTAGTTTCTTCTTCCTCCTCGGCATCTGTCTCTTTCACTTCGGACTTGTTGCATCCGCCCAAAGCAAGGAGCATGGAAACACTCAAAAAAGCAGCGATCAGTTTCTTGTTTTTCATAAGTTTCTCCTGTATCAGATTTGTTTTTATTGTCTATATTATAACCATCATTTCTACTAATTCCACACCAACGGTCCGTATATATCACCTATATCAAGAACCGCGATATTTGTGAGCGAACGATAACCCTCAAGATCCTGATAGATATATACTATCGTCCACAGATCTTCACTCTCTCCCAGCGTCTTACAAAGTATCGCATAATTCGTTCCGGCTACTACCTGCGTAGCGAGAAGTAACTTAGGGGTGTATTGATTGACATTGTATAGGTCGGTTCCAGGGAAACCTTCCAGGATGAGTGTCTCGATATCCACACTCTGATCCATAGATGCCGACCATCCGCCCGGAAGAAAGTCCGTTTGAACATCCTGAACCTCAACATAATCACCTGACGTGCTGTAATAAGGAACATACACATTCGTGATCGCAGCATTCCCTTCCGTATCTTCGAAAACATACACCAGCGACCAGTACGGCACTGCATCCGGAACGATCACCAAAGACTCACAGAGAAAACAATGGATAGTTCCTCCGCTTACTATATAACCGAGATAAAGTTTTGGTGTATAACCCACACCCGTGAACCCGTCTAAAGCTTTCTCGAAAACCTCTTTGAGTTCGTCTGTGATCTCAGTAGATTCAGGTACGATCCATTTTCCCATTTCATCATTCTCCGTCTGCACTACGCTTGTTTCCTCAGTTTCAGTCGTGGTCTGTTCAGTAACAACATCCGAAGTCACTTCTGAACTTTCAACTGTCTCTTCACTTTTGCACGCAACAAGTCCCGTTACCACTATCAACGTTGCCAAAACAACCGATATGATCTTCTTCATTTCCCATCCCTCATTACATAATCAGAACGACTATTACCTACATCTTAAAGACGATGAAGCAACTCACTTTGTTGTGCCTACAGAAGTCTTTTATATATCTCCAGCATACTTTCCATCTGATATCTCAATAGCCACGCCGCATTGTTATACTTTGGTTCCGCTTTTATAACATCCAGCAACTTAGGATAGTATTGTTCCGTTTCCTTTATCATGCGGTAGATCCTCTCACGGCTTAAGCCCCATGCCATTGTCGTTATGTTATTACATCTGTCCATGCACTTGATGAGAGAAGCTTTCGGATCATCTGCGATAGCGGAATAATATTCCTTCATGACCGCATCACGCTCCTCAGGCTTTGTCTTCTTATGACTCAGAAGACCGACCAGCTTACGTGTATCATCATCCACCGGAAGTTCTTCCAGAGTCTTCCCGCAGTCCTCCACCGCATCTTGCAGCAGGCATGCAGCGATCACATCATCATCTTTTATATCCATCGACAGTGCATGACAGGCCAGGTTCAGCGGATGATGGATATAAGGTACATCCGACTTCTTCCTCTTCTGTCCCTCATGAGCTTCGATCGCATAATCGACCGCCTTGAGCGTATTACCGAGCTTGAGATTTTTCGCCGTTGTCTTAACGAAAGTCCTCATGTGCTCCCAGTTATATATCGTCTTTTTCTGCTTGAAAAAGTTTTGCTT
>CADCQX010000143.1 GCA_902803695.1 Oscillospiraceae bacterium | reverse complement strand
GTAACCATATCCTCAGGAAGCTTTCTTACGATCTCACCGAATATCTTTGAATTAACTACTACTGATCCGTCTGCGGAAACATCGGAATCAACATCTGCTTCTATACCTGTCTCAAGGTCATAACCTGTGAGCTTAACGGAAGATCCTTCAGCCTGGATGAGAATACCGTCAAGGATCGGAACTGTGGTATTCGTCTTAACAGCCTTTTGAACTATTGAAATAGCTGAATCAAGACTGTTCTTGCTGCAATTAAACTTCATCTTAACTTTATCCGCCTTTCATATAATAACTTTACCGTAATATTATACTTTATTAAGGCTCGAAAATGAATTCTTTTTTGTATCAATATAAATTTTCTATTAGTATTTCTATTATGTGTGACGATAATGTTGATAACACGGATAAGCCTAGAAACATAGTCATTTATAATGCTCGAAAACATGTGGAAAAATCAGATTATCCATGTTGATAAAAACGGGTTTTTTAACAGTGTTAAATATCCACATGTTATCAACTTACATATCACAAGTTATTATCAACTTATCAACACTTACAGTTGATAACCTTCAACACCGAGACTTTTCTTGATCTCTTCGATATCTCTCAAAAGATCGTCATCATTACTTACTTTATTAAGTGAATTGATAACTGTAGCATGGTCTCTTCCTCCAAAAAACTGACCGATCTTATTAAGCTGCATATCCAGAAGTTCTCTTAACATATACATAGCAACACTTCTTGCAGTTAGGACTTCTTTGCTTCTTAATTTGGACTTCATCTTATCAACGCCAATTCCGTAGTACTGTGAAACGATAGACATGATAAGTTCAGGAGTAGCCTGCTGGGCTTTTTTAGGCGAGATAAAATTATGGAGCATTGACTCAACCTGTGAAAGCTGAACGACTTCATTAGACAGAGCAAAGAAGGAAGCAAGGATATTGCATGCTCCGTTGATCTGACGAATGTTGCTGGTCGCGTTTTCGCAGATGTAGTTAAGGACTTCATCGGAAACCTGGATGGAATCTATTTCGAGCTTTGAGATAAGGATTGCCTTACGTGTCTCAAAATCCGGTGGCTGAACGTCCATTGTGTATCCGTTCTGGAAACGGGAAGTGAGACGCTCATCAAGTGATACCAGGTTGTTTGGTGCTTTATCCGAAGTGATTACGATCTGCTTGCCGGAATTGATGAGGCTCTCGAAAGTATTGAAGAATTCTTCCTGAACACCTTCTTTTCCGATAAGGAACTGGATATCATCGATCATCAGGACGTCTACATTTCTGTAGAGATTTCTGAAAGAATCGTAATCCTTGCTCTTGATCGTAGAGATATATTCATTAGTAAAGTTTTCACATGTTGTGTAGATAACGCGTTTATTAGGATAGTTTTGAACGATCCTGTTACCGATGGCCTGCATGAGGTGGGTCTTACCAAGACCGGAGTTACCCCAGAGATACAGAGGATTGTACTGTGTCTGGCCCGGCTTATCTGCAACTCTTACGCTGGCAGCCTGTGCAAAACGGTTACAGTTACCGACGACGAAGTTCTCGAAGGTATACATGTCACTTAAGTTGGTCTGAGCGGATACATTGTTGATCCTGGTCTTTTCCTGGACCTTACGTTCTGCAATGGTGGAAGTAGTGAGAGCTTTCTCGTCGCCTTCAATAACAAAACTGACCTTATAAGGCTTATCGGTTACAGTCCTGATGGCGCCTTCGATATAATTGGTCATGGTCTTTTCCTTGGCGATGCTCATGGAATATTCGTCGCGGCAGGATAAAACGATGAAGCCGTCATCTTCTTTGACTGTCTTGATCTTTTTGAGGATGCTGTCCAATACTACCTTGTTGATACGGGAATCTAATTCCAATATAGAAAGCGCATTATCCCAAACTGACATAACCCATCCTCCAAAAAAAGTGAAAAGTAAACATATAATATCACAGAAATGCATTATAATAATGTTACAAATTCCAATTTTACGGGTTTTTTTCGGAGATAAACATGGACAAGGACTTTAACGGTACAAAACTCTACGGAGTTGACCCTAACGGCAAGAAATACGACAGGCAGGCCAGAAGAAAAAAGAACAGGATGATCAGCAATATCCTCCTGGTCCTTGCGCTGCTGTTCGCGATCATTGCCGCCGTGCTCCTTCTTATCGACCCGATCAAGAACCGTATGCGTAAAAAAGAGGTCGAGCAGCAGATCGAGCAGGTTGAGCAGCTTATTATCCAGCCTGACGTTACGGAGATCACATTTGTTGTTCCGAAGGACGCCAACAAGGTAAACGGCGAAGATTACGATATCTACGCTGAAGGCGAGGACGCCGAGGCAATTAAGGCCGAGATCGAAGCTGCACTGGCTGAAATGCCTGATAATGTAACGCTCAACGTTCTCGGAATGATCGATATCGATTCCATAGACTGCCATTTTGTTGTTTTCGATAACGACTCGGTAGTAGACCTAAGGTACGGAATCGGACATCATCAGTCCTCGGTGCTTCCGGGAGAAGAGGGAAACTGCTGTCTTCTGGGACATCACATGCGTGTTGAGGGAATGTTCTTCAATAAGCTCATAGACGTTAAGATCGGCGATCAGGTCAAGATCACCACGCTTGACGGCAAGGAATATATCTATATAGTTGATAAGACGATAGTCGTCGATCCTTCTGAACTGGAGGATTATGTTGACGGTGACGACGGTACGGGCAAGCAGATCACTCTGGTAAGCTGTACCTACACCGGGGAAGGAACCAAGAGGATCCTCGTAATAGGTCATATCCTGGAGGGCGAGGATTAACATAAAATGAGATTCGGAATTTCAAAGCTCGCGGCAAAGACCGTGAAACTGGGTTTAAGGCTGATAGGAAGAGGTGCTACGACGCTTCCCGGCAAGACAGCCCTCAAGTTCGATCCTGACGCCATAAAAAAAGCGGCCGAAGGCAAATTTATCATCACGGTTACCGGTACCAACGGAAAGACCACCACTTCCCATATGATCTCCGAGATGATCGCTTCTTTCGGGGATTACGAAGTCATCAACAACATTTCCGGAGCAAACCTCGCTTCAGGCATCGCGACGACTCTTATCTGCGAGAAGCCGAAGACCGACAAGAAGACGATCTACGTCCTCGAGACAGACGAGGCAGCTTTTGCAAAGATCGCGGGTTCCCTGAAGCCGAAGATATCCGTTGTTACCAATCTTTTCAGGGATCAGCTGGACCGCTACGGCGAGCTTACCCACACCAGGGACTTCATTGCTTCAGGTATCGACAAGACTTCCGCGAAGCTTATCTTAAACAGCGACGATTCGCTGGTCGCGGCTCTCGGCAGGGGCAGGGAAGACAGGAGCCTTTTCTTCGGCATGAGCAAGGAATCCATGACCTATAACAATAAGACTTATCCTTCTCGAAAAGGCGTGCTCAAGGCCTCAAGCGACGCAGTCTACTGCCCTGAGTGCAAAGTTAAGTACGAATACAATTCCAGAAGTTTCAGTCATCTTGGCGATTTTTACTGTCCGTCCTGCGGCTTTAAAAGTCCGTCCACCACATATGAGGTTATCTATGACTTAAAGAACAGTCCTTCCGATGAAGGGTATGTTTTCGAGATAAAAAAGGGTGAAGAAAAAGAGACGCTGTCTCTGAAGATCCCGGGTATGCACAACCTCTACAACACCTGCGCCGCAGTGTCTGCGGTAACCGAGATGTTAAAACTCGAGGGCAGGGAAGAGCCGTTTAAGAAGGCGTGCAAAGCCTCTTCCGAGGTAAAGGCCGCTTTCGGAAGAATGGAGAAGATCGACCTTTCGGGAGGAAAGAAACTCTGCATCCTCCTTGTCAAGAATCCGGCAGGACTCGACAGATCTTTGTCCTTCGTATCGGAAGCACACGACGCCAAGTCCCTGATGTTCCTTTTGAACAGCAACATCGCCGACGGTAAGGATGTGTCCTGGATCTGGGATGTGGATTTTGAAAGTAAAGTGGATCAACTGCCGAAGAAGATCTATGTCTCCGGCGAGAGATACGGTGACATGCTCCTTCGCGTGAACTACAGCGGCAAGGATCAAAAAGACCTTGAATGTGCACCGATGGCGGATGCAGTCAAGCTCCTTAAAAAAGCAGTCGAAGAGTGCGAAGAAGGCGGCTGCGTATATGTTCTGCCGAACTATACCGCAATGCTGGACCTTCGCGGCAGGCTCGTAAGTGAGCTCGGCATCAAGGATTTCTGGAAGTGAGGACGGGTATGAGTGAGATAAATTTAACGATCGGACATTTTTATCCTGACCTTCTGAACCTCTACGGTGACAGGGGAAACGTCCTCGCGCTCTATACCAGAGCAGTCCGCCGCGGTATTGACGTCACGATAAAGGAGATCTCCATAGGAGACGAACTGAACCCTTCCGAGATCGACATCGCTTTCCTCGGAGGCGGTCAGGATAACGAGCAGAATATCCTCAAGGACGACCTCGTCCACGTCAAAGGCCCGATCATCAAGAACATGATCGAGGACGGCAAGGTCTTCCTTTGTATCTGCGGCGGTTATCAGATGCTGGGAAAATACTACCTGGAGCATGACGGCAACAAGCTGGAGTGCCTGGGCGCCATAGATATCTACACTGAAGGCAAGAAGGAAAGATTTATCCAGGATACGATCTACGAGATCGAGCTTCCTTCAGGTAAGACCGTAAAGGTTGCAGGTTTTGAGAACCACAGCGGAAGGACTCATCTGGGTCCTTCGGTAAAGCCATTCATGAAAGTCATCAAAGGTGCCGGAAATAACGGTGAGGACGGCTTCGAAGGTGCAAGATACAAGAACTGTTTCTGTACATATTCCCACGGAAGCTTCCTTCCGAAAAATGCTGCCGTAACTGATCTTCTCCTTGAGACAGCTCTCAAGAACAAGTACGGGGAAGATTATGTCCTTCCTGAACTGTCAAGCGAGATCGAGGATCTGGCTCTTAACAAGGCTTTGGAATACTTAAACGGCTAAGCGGGCAAAAATCGGCAATTATTGTGGCACTTTATTAAATTGAAATCCTTTTATATATGTATTATAATTCGGACGTTTGGTTTGAAACACATAATATAAACATCAACTGGAGGTTTTTATGGTTAAAGCTATCGTTGGAGCTAATTGGGGTGACGAAGGTAAGGGAAAGATCACAGACCTTTTGGCTTCTGAATCAGACATTGTTATCCGTTTTCAGGGCGGTGCCAATGCAGGACATACGATCATCAATGAGTACGGTAAATTCGCACTTCACTTGATGCCGTCAGGTGTTTGCCATAAGAACATCGTGAACATAATCGGTAACGGCGTTGCATTCAACATTCCTAAGTTCATCGAAGAGCTCAACTCCCTCAAGGAGCGCGGAATCGAGCCACAGATCAAGGTTTCCGACAGAGCTCAGATCGTAATGCCATACCACATCCTTTTCGATCAGTATGAGGAAGAAAGACTCGGCGGCAAGGCTTTCGGTTCAACAAAGTCCGGTATCGCTCCTTTCTACTCTGATAAATATGCAAAGATCGGTTTCCAGGTAGGCGAGCTCTTCAACAAGGAAGCTCTTAAGGAAAAGATCGAGCGTGTTCTCGAGATCAAGAATGCCCTCATCGTTCACCTTTATAAGAAAGATCCGATCGATGCAAATGTACTTTTCGAGGAAGTATCCAAGTGGGCTGACATCGTTGCTCCTTATGTATGCAATACACAGAGCTATTTGCACGATGCCATCAAGTCCGGCAAGAAGATCCTTCTTGAAGGTCAGCTCGGTTCCATGAAGGATCCTGACCTCGGAATCTATCCTATGGTTACATCTTCATCCACTCTCGCAGGTTACGGCGCAGTCGGCGCAGGTATCCCGCCGTATGAGATCAAGGATGTTGTTACAGTTGTTAAGGCTTACTCCTCTGCAGTAGGTGCAGGTGCTTTTGTAAGCGAGATCTTCGGCGATGAGGCTGACGAGCTCCGTAAGCGCGGCGGTGACGCAGGTGAGTACGGTGCTACAACAGGCCGTCCACGTCGTATGGGTTGGTTCGACTGCGTAGCTTCACGTTACGGCTGCCAGGTCCAGGGTGCTACTGAGGTTGCTTTCACGGCTATCGACTGCCTCGGTTACCTCGATGAGATCCCTGTCTGCACAGGCTACATCGTAGACGGTGTTGAGACAAAGGATTTCCCGAATCCTACAAAGCTTGATTCTGCTAAGCCGGTTCTCACAAAGCTCCCAGGTTGGAAGTGTGACATCAGAGGAATCACTGAGTTTGATAAGCTTCCTAAGGAAGCACAGGACTATGTCCTCTTCGTTGAGAAGGAACTCGGAGTTCACATCTCCATCGTCTCCACAGGACCTAAGAGAAACGAGATCATTTACAGATAAAAACTTTTTTCAACAAGCCGAAAAGGCTGTCAAAAACAGAACACAAACCCCCAGAAGTTTTTTCGACTCCGGGGGTTATTTGTTTCCTTGGTAAAACTCACGAAGACAATAAGCAATAAAAGGATGCGTCAGGCGGGATCTCCATTTTATATTCTTTCCATAACTTTCATAACGAGGTTGTATTAAAATACAGATAGTGACAAAATATATTTATAAATTGAAGGTAAATGTATCTTACCCGAAAGTTATTAAATCAGGGAGTTTAAAGCTGTGATAAGGATTCCGATAATCTTCGAGGCAATTAGGCAGGATGATTATGCCGCAATCAGATATCATATCATCCCGAAATGATCTAAGGATGTGGTACCCGTTTGTGTTGGGTAGCCACGTCTTTTGTTGTTTAGAAACAAACTGTGAATTAATAAGAATTTGGAGGTATTATTGATGAAGATTCAAAGAGGGAAAGTGTTGCTAAGTGCAGTTATCATACTTTCCATGTTACTGAGTGTGGTATTGTTCCCACCATTCGCGAAAACCGTAAATGCAGGAGTAGTCGCCAGTGGTTCTTGCGGTGACAAGGTCTCATATGAGCTCGACGATACGGGTAAACTCACGATCAGTGGAGAAGGTCCTATGTATGATTATGAATCTTACGGATCTAATCTATCGCCTTTTTATGATGATGACGAT
>CADCQX010000142.1 GCA_902803695.1 Oscillospiraceae bacterium | reverse complement strand
TGCCTGTGTAGCAAGCTCGTTCATACGCTGAAGGATTGAATGAACTTCGTTCAGAGCACCTTCTGCTGTCTGTACTACTGAGATACCATCCTGAGCATTTGTGGAAGCCCTGTCAAGACCTCTGATCTGAGAACGCATCTTCTCGGATATTGCAAGACCTGCTGCGTCATCGCCTGCACGGTTTACTCTGTATCCAGATGCGAGCTTCTCAGTTGACTTAGCCTGAAGACCTGTTGTGATGCCTAACTGACGATTGGTGTTCATCGCCTGCATGTTGTGCTGTACTACCATAATGATTCCTCCTTGAATTTGTCCGGAAACTTCCATGTCCCCGGGTACTGTTTGATTTGTTTTGCTGACTCTGGCTTCTTCTCCGGCCGTACGCTCCATCGAAGTCGCTTAAGTCCTGCGTTTTTATCTTACACCTAATTTATCGGAGGATTCTCCGGATACTTTAGGCTTAAGATCAAAAAAATTTGATTATTTTTTCTGGTCCATAAATTGAGGGTCTTCGTAGTTAGTTTTCATCATGTTGTGATAATAATTGGACACGGCCTTCTGGCTCTTTCTCACCTTCTGGACCTGAGTCCTTACATATGAAAACTTTTGCTCTGCCAAAAGCTTATTCTCACGCTCCTCGATCTCAACCTCTGAAGAAAGATCGGTGATCTTCCTGATAAGACGCTGCATTTCAAGGATTTCATCCTTGTACGAGGACCGGTTTTCCTGAAGTTCCTTTGAAACCTTTTCAAATACCACTTCAAAGCCTTTGTCCAGTTCTTCGATCTCGTCTATCAACGCTCCCTTTTCGTCGAGATTGTTCTGGAGCTCGTCCGGAGAGGAATTCTGATCGCTAAGGATATCCTTTTGTTCCGCATTCTTCTCGATGATCCTCTCAAGGACATCGACCTTTTTTTCGAGGCTCTCCTTCAGTATCCTTATATAATCGGAATCAGCCAAGCCTTCATCCTCCACCGCTAAAATTATCTTCCTACGGAAGCCCCATTGTTCGTACGGACCATGACTTCCTTCCATGTATCCCTCATGGTGCGAAGATGTTCAAGAACCTCTTCAAGGATCTCAGGATCCTTTTTCACGTTCGCCTCAACGAGTCTGGATCTGATATAACGATATACCTCATCGAAGTCTTTTGCAATAGGATATTTTCGATTCAACGTGATCTGGAATTCTTCTATAATAAGATCCGTCTTCCTGATGTTGACGTGTGCCTTCTCGATCTCTTTGTTCTGGCAGGCAACTATGGCTATATTGCAGAACTTGACCGCGCCCTCGTAGAGCATGAGCGTAAGCTCTGCCGGTGAAGCCGTGAGGATCTTGTTGTTCTGATACTGCTCATATCCGCTTTTAAGTGCCATTTTCTGATCGCTCCTTAAGTCTTTTCATTATCTTCCGAGCATTCCGGTAAGTGCACTTGTGGACTGCTGAAGGGTCGAAAGCGCAGACTCCATCTTTGAGAACTTCTTGAAATAGCTGTCCTCCATGCTCTTCAGTCTGTCATCCCACTTCTTTATTAGGCTCGTATAATCACTATACTCCGAAGCCATCTCTTTGTCATTATAAATCGTATAGGCTGACCTCATGGTAGTGGACTTCATCTTTTGGTCAAGTCCCTTGTAAAGCCCGTCTGTAAGCTGCTTCATGAATTCTATGACGCTGTCGGGATCACTTGTGATCGCCGCCATGAGCTTGTCGGAATTGCCGCTTACTGCGGGATCATCCTCATCACCGTCGATGTGATATGCATAGTTTTCATTCTTTGAGGAAGCAAAGTACCCAAGAGTCTTGATTCCGAAGGATGCGAGGGAATACTTCTGACCGTTGATCTCGTAGGAAGCTGACATTGCACCGGTCATCGTATTGATGATACCGCCAAGTGTCGTATCACGGCGAAGGAGACTTGCCTTGATCTTTTCTTCCCACTTCTCAACCTGCTTGTCGGACATGGTTTCCTTTTCCTCATCGGAAAGGGGTTCATAGCCTCTGGCGCTGGAAGCATTGTACTGCGCGTATATGTCGTTGATGACCTCGTTGTACTGTGAAAGAAAATCCTTTACCTTGTCATAGAGTCCCTGAACATCATTGCTGGTGGTAATGGTAATACCGTCATCATCCTTCGTTCCTGTCTTTGAAAGAGCGGTGATCGAAAGACCGTTCACGGTAAAGGAGTTCGAGTTCGAGGTATATTCTACATCATTAAGATATATCCTTGCATCCTGCCCCTTGACCTTGCTGGCTGAAGAACTTGCAGCAGCCTCAAGACCTTCGGAAGCCGTCTGTATCCTTGACAAAAGGGATGATGCGAACTTTTCGATATCCTCATCGCTTGTGGATGCAGAAACGCTGTTTGAATATTTGAGAAGCGATGAATAGCCTTCGATGGTCGTG
>CADCQX010000141.1 GCA_902803695.1 Oscillospiraceae bacterium | reverse complement strand
CTTGTCGAAGTCGAACGTGAATGTAGGAGCTTCGCAGAGCCACTGGCCGTAGAGCTTACCCCAGAGAGCCTTACCCCAGCCGGTATCTGAGATGGTGAAGTGGAGACCGTTCGGGTCAACGTTGTGCCAGAACTTAGCTGTTACATAGTGACCGAGCGCATACTTATAAGAATGACAAGCGATCTTAGGATAGCCTGTTGTACCTGAAGTAAAGAACATGACCATAGGATCGTTTCCGCATGGTGTATCTGCCGTTCTCTCGAAAACATCACTGCAGCCTTCGAATTCTGCGTTGAAATCATGCCATCCGTCGCGGCATCCGTTTACCATTACGAGAGTGATATCCAATCCGGATTTGTCGACTGCCTTCTTAGCCTCTTCAGCAACGTCACCGTCAGCGGTGCAAAGGATAGCCTTAACGCCTGCTGCCTTGTAACGGTAGTCGAAGTCGTGCTCCTTCAGAAGGTTTGTAGCAGGGATAGCGATAGCGCCCAGCTTATGAAGAGCGAGCATGGAGAACCAGAACTGGTAATGTCTCTTCAATACGAGCATTACACGGTCGCCCTTCTTGATTCCGAGGCTTGCCAGGTAGTTGGCAGTCTTATTGGAATACTTCTTCATCTCTTCAAATGTATATCTGTGATCTGTTACGCCGTCTTTTGCAACCCAGACCATAGCGACCTTATCAGGATCCTTGTCAGCGATACCGTCAACGAGGTCGAATGCGAAGTTGAACTTGTCGCACTCTCTGGTAAACTCAACGTTCTTGAGAAGACCGTTCTCATCGAATTCGTCAACAACGAACTTCTTGTAGACTGGATTTTTAAGATCTGCAAGATCCGTATTTGTCTTTGCATTTGTTACGTACTCTGTCTTGAACGGAACTTCCTTGGCGTTGCCGTAATCAGCATTCAGGATGATAGCGTAGAATTCGCAGTCCTCACCGCCGAGAGCATACTCGTTATGCGGCTGGTTACTGTTGAAGATGATGCTGTCGCCCGGATAAAGGATCTCGGAGTGATCGCCGACCTGAACCTTCAATGTTCCTCTGATAACGATATTGAGTTCCTGACCTTCATGGCTTACGAGCTCGTACGGAGGGTTCAGTGCTTCCTCGGAATAAGGGATGATTACTCTGAATGGCTCACAGAGCTTGTTCTTAAAGTTGTTGCAAAGTCTTCTGTACTCGAAGCCTGCTCTTCTGGCGATAGCCACACCTTCACCTTTTCTTGTTACTTCGAACTCGGTGAGGGAAGCGGACTGACCTTCGAGAAGGTCGTTGATCTCAACGCCTGCAAGGTTTGCAACTTTGTATACGAATGTGAAGCTGAAGTCATCTACGCCTTCTTCGTATCTGATGTACTGAGCTTCGGAAACTTCTACCTTTGAAGCCATCTCCGCTGTTGTAAGGCCCATGTCGAGTCTTACGCCCTTGATTCTGTCCGCGATCTCGTTGATCTTCTGTTCGAGATTACCTTTTGTTGTTGTCATCTTTTTTCCTCCTAAATGTGTTAAACCTTTAAGCGGGTCAGAGGAGTTTTTTCGGAAATAAAAAAACGCCCCAAAGTCCTCTATGGACATTGAGACGGAATTACCGCGGTACCACTCAACTTGCGAAGATAAATCTTCACCACTTATAGGTTCTATCAAACCTCTTGCCTTAACGCGGCTGCCTTCGGACACAGCCTACTCGGATGACTCCATTCGGTGTGTCAGCTCGGGAGCGATAGTCTGTTGGTATGCGGTAATGTCGACTCTCAGCTCTTATCGACTCTCTGTGTTTACCTCAAAACCGGACCTTCTCCGTCACAGCTTTTTGCTATACGAGGGTAGAATATACCTAGCAAAAGGGCTTGTCAACAGGTTTTTTTCGAAAAAAACAGACAAAATCCTTATATTTCGATGACAAAATACTTTCATTTAACAGTTTGTTTACATCTAGGACAGAAAAATTCCGTTTGTTCACACAATTTGACATAAATACTAGTAAGAAACAGGCAAAATAATGGCATAGCAGGGTATTTGGAAGATATTGGGAGGTAAAGATTATGAATAAACAGTATTTGATAACAGGAGCGACAAGTTCGCTTGGTATATATTTGGTAAAGATGCTTTTGGAGCAGGGAAACAAGGTAAGGATCCTTGCAGACGAGGATGTGGATTGCTCCGCATTTGACGGAATGGACATCGAGATATTCCGTGGAGAGACATTCCACAAAGACACGATGAGAGAGTTCTTCAACGTTGAGGCTCCAAGAGAATCCATTCTGATACATGCTGAAGAGCAGGTGTCGATCGCCCAGGGCAAGAATCTTCTTATGAGGAGGATCAATGTTTCCGGTGCAGTGAACATCATGGACATGTGCATCAAACATAAGATAGGAAGACTTGTTTATCTGAGTTCGGCATACGCACTTCCTGTTAAAGGTGATCCGTACGTATCGGGTCAGGAATTCCATTTCGACAGGAATCTGGTAGAAGGTGACTACGCCCAGACGAAAGCGGAAGCATCCGCGTACATTATG
>CADCQX010000140.1 GCA_902803695.1 Oscillospiraceae bacterium | reverse complement strand
TCGTTAAGACCGGAGACGAAGAAAAGGCTATGGAATTCAAATCCAAGATCCTCTGGTTCCTGAATACACTTAATCAGAAAGCCAATTCACCTTACGAAGTATCAACATGCATAGGCTATGCCAAATACAACGGTGATGTAGCTACCTTCGAATCCGCTCTCAGCGAAGCCGATCAGAAACTCTATGATGAGAAAGCCGAATTTAAAAACGCTTCCAAATAAGGTTTATTTCATATAAGAAGGCTTATATGCCTTTGTGTCCAAACCAAATACCGTCTTCTCGGTATTCTCTCCCGGAGCCATATCCTTGTAGATCTTATTGAACATGTTGAGCTTGGCATCGGCATCATCAAGAGAATGGATAAGAACAGCTTCAGGAATACAAGGCTTAGTAACCGCACCGTATTCCAGCTCGCCGTGATGAGAAGCGATAATGTGCTTAAGAAGCTCTACTCTTTCCTTATTGTAGTTACCCGTCTTCGCATATTCATCGATCAGTTCGATTCCGTAGATCATATGTCCCAATCCCTGTCCCATAGGGCTATAGGTGGCATATCCCAACTCGTCGGTATTATATTCCTTGATCTTACCAATATCGTGAAGAGCTGCTCCGCAGACCAGGAGTTCACCATCCAGCTCTTTATATAGTTTCAGCATGAGAAGTGCTGCACAAGACACATTAAAGGAATGAAGGACCAATCCTCCCTCCTGCTCATGATGCATGGAGATCGCAGCTGAAGACCTGATAAAGTCATCCTTGATACCGTTAAGGATCTTAAGCGACAGATCAGCGAGAGTATCCTCTCCGTATGAGGTATTCCTTACTGATTCAATGGCGGTAACTATCTTAGCGTATAGAGCCTCTGTATCCTGCGGGATCCTCTGGCCGAAATCTGATACCCTGATATCAGGATCCTGACATGGCATCGGATCTCCCTCAATGTTTACAAAACCTCTGTCGTTCTTTATGAATTTGCAGTAATAGACCTTCTTTTCAACTATTCCTCTGTTCTGAAGGACCTCTGCTGTTATATCGAAAACATTTACTCTTACAGTTGTATATCCGTCGTAAGCATGGATCGCAACACAGGTCTTACCGTTGGTCGAGGTAAAGTTCTCCACCTTCTTAAAGTAGACCGGTCTCGCGAGCGGGCGTGCCGCAGTTAATTCTGATAGCTTAGGATATTCGCTGTTCTTCATGATAAACCTCCAAAAGATTCATTTCTATAAAAGGATATCACAAAACAGCCGCCAAAAAACGGACTTACGTTACCAAATATTAACGGATCCCATATCTTCTCCGTTAATTACGTAATAAGCTTTGCCCTCATCTGTCTTAACGGTAATGTCGAGATCCTTTATCTTATCCTTATAGGATGAGGTGATCTTCTTTACAACAGCATCGTACGTAAACTTCTTCTTGCCGACCTGAACGGTAAAAACATCCGGGACAGCTGTTTTCGAACTTGTCTTGGTGGAAGATGTTGTTTTCTTTGCAGAAGTACTCTTCTTTGCAGTAGTACTCTTTTTAGCCGATGTCTTTTTAGAGGCAGTGGTCTTTTTGGCCGTGGTAGTCTTCTTGGCGGTGGTCTTCTTAGAAGTTGTCTTCTTGGAAGTGGTCTTTTTCGAGCTTGTTTCAGAAGGAGACAAGATCTCACCGATTACGGGAATGATCGAATCAAGAATGCTGTCGTTTTTCTTAGCCATACTTACCTCCGAAAAAAAGTCTATCGTGCCATCGGAAACCCTGACCACTCTTTATTATCAGCGCCCTTATAAACACCGTACGGGTTTACATAATCAGCGCAGAACTTGGCGGAAAGGCCTCTCCTGTAGTTATTAATCTGATCTGAGATCAGAGCCTGCTTCAGTATAGTTGTCTCAAATGCCGGTTCAGGAACCTTTTCTTCAGAACCTCCGAACAGAGTTGCCTTACGGCATCTGAACATAAGTCCCATGATCGACTGTGCTTCTATCTCATTACTCTTATCAACAAACAGCTGACCAATCGTCTCTTTCTCGGTTACCATCCTGAGAAGTCGGCCTGCGGAATGAACATCTGTAACGATAGCAGGTGTAACGACCAAAAGAAGCTGAAGGATGGCAGCATCAAAGTTGTCATATGCCAGGAATGCTTTCTTCATCTTATCGGAGTTCATGACGAAAGCGTTCAGGAACTGGATAGCCATGTGATAGAGCTTCTCACGCTCATAATCATATTCATCCGTGATCCAAGGACTAGGAAGGTACGGCGAACCTGCGTAGAACTTATCCAGGAAATCATGATCAACAAACGAAGTCTTACCTTCAAACTTGTCGAGAGTATCCAGACTTGCCCTGTAGTTCTTGACGCTCAGATAACGCTTATTCTTCTTCTCACGGTCCTCCTGAAGCACATCCAATCTCTTCTGACGCTCGTCAATAAGGGCCTGCTTGGTCTCTTCGGCGCGCTTGCTGAATAACAGGGATTTCTTTTTACTGTTGATATTGATGATCTCATTTTCGAGTTCAGAGATCTGATTATCCAGAGAATCAACTTCCGATTTAAGCCTCGGAAGAATATTGAGTTCTTCCTCGATCCTGTTACGAGGATAGTCAGGGAGATTTCTCTGTGCCTTGCAAAGAGATCCCAGAGAAGCTCTCATATTACGGACCTTCTTACACTGATCAAGAAAATCCGCACGTATAGCACTGTAATCCGGCTTATTCTCATCTTCGAAAACAGGAAGCACTCTGTCATAGATATATGCATCGACATCAGTTCTGTCAGAGAATCTTATCTCACCTTCAGAGACTTCATCGCTTATTATCAGGATTCCGTAATCGTTGATCTTGTCATTGATGAATCTGCAATTGTCATCGAACGCATCATCCGGATGCTCATTCTGAGCCATCTGCTCAGCCTTACGTACAACATAAGCCGCCACTACTTCATCAATAACGAACTCCTGATCCTTTCCGCCGTCAGAATCAACGGAAAACAAAGGTATCATGGCACTCTCATCAGTTATAAGATTTATGGCAACCTGACTTAAGCAAGGTACCTTCTCGTCACAAGGCAGTGTTCCGAGCGGAGTCTTCTTGATGTCGAGGGCGTATTCGAAAAACTTACGCATCGCTTCCCTGTCCTCATTCGGAGAGATGGATGTTCTTTCCGAAAAAGGCTTGCCGTGGGTATTCTGATATGCTGAAAGTATGTATTCTCCGAGTTTTTTACCGAAAGGAGTCTTATCGGTTATGGTGTTATTGGCAAATCCGTCCGCGAACATCGTAAGATCCTTCGAATAGGTTCCGTAACTGAAACCTGCCTTCTTGGTCGTTCTGTCATGTTCCTGACTGTCTTTGCTGTTATATCTGACATATTTAAGGATCCCTGCCTGATCATCATTCTCGAAATCAGCACGCAGGAACTGGTTTTCCACTTCAAGATAGATCTCCTGCAGGAAAGAAGAAACATTCTTACCCTGGAGCTTATACTCAAACTGACGGATTATGGAATCATATGTTGACTTATTAAGTCTGTAGCTGAGATTCTGTATACTGCCTTCATTTCTTTCGTTGATCGCCCAAAGAATCGGCGACAATCTGAAACTGAAATTAATGTAATTACCGTTGATATCGGTCTTAAAGGTGAACCATGCTATGGCTGTTCCCTCAGGATATATATTACCTGTGACACCCTCTGACGCAGTGGTGCCCATATATTTCTTCAGATAGTTACAAAGGACATTACGGTCGATCTTGCCCATACAAAACGTGATCTCGTCACCGTAGAACTCAAAGCTGTTATACTTTTTGTCGTCCTCTTCAAGCATCTGAGCCGTGTCGATCTCGGCACTCTTGAGTGTCCTGTAAACTTCTATTCTATTTTCCTTGATATTGTTGCCTTTTAAGACTTCTTCTGTGAGTTTTTTGTTTTCATCTGATTCACTGATCAGGTCATTTTGACCCAATAACTCAACGAATTTCCAATACTCTAAAATCTCCAAAGCACATCTCTTTGAAATCAGATCCATAGCTGCCCCTAAAAAAGAATGGTTTCCCTCATGGACAAACTCCATAAAACCACGAGAGATAGTACTATTATACCACGTTTGACATTATCAACCGCTAATCACGATTGTAACAAATACATGTTTCAAAATCTACTTATATAATGCAATCTGCTTTAAAAACGTGACAAATTCTTTTTATTTTTACATATTCCCGAAAAAAATATCTTATATCCTTCTTTTCGAAAATTACAGCTCCGGGAAGGTCAACTCGATCTGAAAACCTCCGCTTTCCGATGACTTTGCTTCTATTCCGATCTTATTGTTTTCAGCTATCTTCGAAGCCAGATAAAGACCCATTCCGGTCGCTTTACCCCTCAATTCGCCCGTATCACCCGTAAAACCCTTCTCAAAGACAAACGGCAGGTCCGCAGGCTTTATACCTATACCGTTGTCAGATATAAGGAGCTTATTGTTTTCGAAAGAAAAGATCAGTTCAGGATCTTCCTTGGCATACTTGATCGAATTGCTGACGAATTGGCCGAGCATATACTTCATTGCCCTTCTGTCTGCAGTAACGACTTCGTCTTTTACCTTATTTACTGTCAGAAAATCCTTCTCGCTC
>CADCQX010000139.1 GCA_902803695.1 Oscillospiraceae bacterium | reverse complement strand
GGACAGGATACATTTAAAGTCTCCATACGTGATTTTCAGCACGATAGAGTTGTCATTATCTCCATAGGGGTCGTATCTCACAGGTCCCAGAATACTGATCTTCGCACCTCCAAGTGTGTATCTTTCTCCCTGCAGAGGATGCTGTTCCGGAATCGCCTTGTTCTGTACGGTGGAACGGAAGGAATCGAAGATATGTGTGTCACGTGCATAATCCGGTGACAAAAGCATGTTCACCTTAGCGGTGTTCATGACACCGATAAGACCGCTGATATGATCCTCATCATAATGAGATGCGACCATATAGTCCAGTTCTGTTACTCCATGCTGCTTCAAATAGCTGACAACATAGGAGGACCTCGACTGCCCGCCGCCGTCGTACAGCATGTAGTGTCCGTCGGCCTCAATCAGAAGGGACAGTCCCTGCCCAACATCGAGCATAGTCAGAGAGAACCCGGTCTTCTCGATCTCATCCACGGGAGATTCCTTCGGCGTATCTTCGACCACAGGTGTCGGTTCTGCCGTCTGTGAAGGAATACTCTGCACATTTGTCGCAGTAGGTACTGTTTCATTCGTGCATCCGGCAAAGAGTCCCAGGATCATCACAATGCAAAGAATCATTGTGCAATACCATCCGATATTTAGTTTTGATCCAATGCCATTGTGTTTATTCATCATTCACTCTCTCAAGAATTATTATTTTTTCCTTATCAACAATACTATTTTATCCTTAAAAGCAGATAATGAGAAGACTTTCGCCGCCTTCTCATTATCCTATTTTTTCTTAATTTTTTACAACTTGCCAAACATCAAATCACGGGTGGCAGATACCGCAGGATTTATAACCTTTCTGCCGGACTTACCACCATGTATGATGTGCTCCAGAAAGAAAGCTGGTCGGAAGAAGAAATATTTTTTCGCGCCGAATGGCTATTTGAAAATGCGAAAAAAGTGTGGTCTCTGCAGGAATTGTAAACTCCTATTTTGTTCCTTTTGTTCTAAGAACACAATGTTCTTAGAAACTCTAAGTGAACGAAAAAAAAGAAATGTTTTCAGCAACAATCTCAGGAATAATAAGAGCGACCGCCTCATGCGAGGCAGCCGTTCTTATTATTATATTCCGTCAGCGAACAATTTTCTACATTTCCCCGATAATAACCCCATTCTTCTGTGCGCGCCTGCCAGTTCTTAATTCTCCTTAAGCAAGTTTTTAAGAAAGCTCTCGTTGTACTTTTCAATTCTACTAAGATTTTTGTCGGATTGCCAGGTTCTGATTGATCTAGCATCTCCACCTGATTCTTCAATTTCCTTTAAAACATCCTGACCATGACGCCTATATATTTCGTTTAATGCTCTTTCTAGTTGTTCGATGCTCATTCCTTCAACATCAGCATAGTTCAATCTTTTAATACTACTATCAGGGAAAATCTCGTTTTCTCTATTAAAAGTATATGCTTTTTCCATATTTATTGCTTTTATCGTTACGGTATCGATAGTTACTTTTTCACTGACAGCATCAAACATTTCTAAATCGTCGCTAAATCTTTTTGCGTTTTCTTCTTGCCATTTAAAGAAGGCATCTCCATCTGCGCGATCTAAATAGTAATACACCCCATATGGATCAAGTTTATCATATTTGTTTTCTCGTGCATCGATCCAATTCTGATTTTCTAGAATAAATTTAAACACAGTACACATCTCTGCTCGAGTGATGGGTTGGTCATTTTTATATACTGATCCATATTTTTTAATCGCTGTGGACCAGTCTTTTTCACCCTGATAGATACCAATGTCGATAAAACGGTACATTGGATAATACCAATATCTTAGTTGGAACTCCCCTTTAGAATCCTTATACGCTTCGTCCTTGCAAAGGCCACCTTGATGAGTATTTGGTTCAAATGTCCATCCGAACATTTTATCAGCCATGACGGCAACATCCTGTCGCAGGATATTTCTATTTAGACTCAACATGTTTTTGCTTGTGCCACTGATATATCCATTTGCCAGGCAGTTTGCTACCGGCATTGAGTACCATTTATTCGAACGGTAATCAGAATACTGCTTTTCATACTGCTTGCAAGATGCTGCATCTGTTATTGACTTCTTTTTTAAGTTCAGTCGTTCCGACACTTTATTAAGCATGACACAGAACTCTGCCCTCGTAATATTATTATTAGGCTTGAACGTTCCGTCTGAGTATCCACTTACAAGACCTTGATCTTTGCAATAACTAATCGGCGCTGAATACCATTTGTTGTTTGCAACATCCGAAAACTCTACGGCAAAGACTCCAGGAACCATCGCAAACACAAAAACAATTACCAATAAAGTCGAGATTATCTTCCTCATTGTTCTCTCCTTCTCAACCATCCCATTTTTCAACACAACAACAAATCAAGCAGCAACTGCATTTGAATTAACTCTTTCAATCGCCTTTCTTATTCCCATCCACAATGAAAGATCTGTAAATACTTCACTAATGCTTCCCTGATCGGTAAACGGTGTTTCCTGTAAAACAGAAAGATCT
>CADCQX010000138.1 GCA_902803695.1 Oscillospiraceae bacterium | reverse complement strand
GTTTTCGAGAAATGACGGAAGGAAATCTATGGCGACTCTGAAGAGTTACACTTGTTCAAAATGCGGCGGCATCCTGAATTATGATATGGATCAGGAGTTGTTCGGATGTCCTTTTTGCGGAGAGGATTTTGCTGTAGGTAATATCCATCGTAATGAGCTTCTGGCTGATGCCGAGGCGCGTATGCGGAATCTGGAATTCCGTGCGGCCAGGGAAAAGATAGACAGTATTCTCGAACAATATCCCAATGACCCGATGGCGCTTCGTGATCTTATCCTTTGGGAAGGCAGATGCAACTGCGTTGAGAATCTCGAGCATCCGGGCAGAATGAGTTCGTGTGATTTCGTGATGATGGAGCAGGCGGCGGTCGAGGTTCAGGAGAGATGTGATGCCGGGGACAAAGCATACTTTGCAAAGCTTTTGGAACTGATCCGGATGGCCGATAAATATAATCAGATGCGATCGGGCGTTAAAGCTGTTCCTCATGCGGGAAGCGGTCAATTCAAAGAATTGATGAAGGCGGATGAGGCATATGAGCAATCCAGGAAAAACAGTATGACTTTTCTATTCGGAGATCCGGGAAAAGGTACTGACCAGAGTTCCACAGGAATTCTGGTCATTGGCGGAATAGTCGTTCTGGCGGTGTTCTTCATAGGCGGAAAGAAGGCCGGCTTTATTGCATTGGGAATACTTATTGCGGTAATCGCAGCTTTCCTTTTATTGACCACGCTTTTTCGAAAACTTATATACAGATTCAGATCTGCTCCTCACAGAAAGGGACTTGATGATCTCCATAAATATGAGGACTCTTCCAAGGTGGAACTTCGATCCATAGAGGATTCATATGATACCGTATTGAAGAGATATAAGCAGCTCACGCCTTCAGGTGATGAAGTCACTGCTAATCCATCACGTATTCCGAAGATCCCGGTCGATCTTGATAAGAAGATCGTGTGCAGTAACTGCGGTGGCAATCTCATCGTTGATGATGAAAGACAGTTGTATGAGTGTAAGTTCTGCGGTGTGGCATACGGAAGTTCCCTCTTCTTCGGTCATCCGTTCGAGAAGGCTCTGGAAGCTATGGGTGTCGGTGAATATGTTGAAGCTGATCAAAGATTCGTGCATATGCTCATGCTGGATCCTCATGATTTTAATGCGCTTCTGGGAAGATTCCTGTGCTCCGGCAAATGGAAAAAGATCGGGGATCTTACGCTGGCTCACTCTATTCCTCAGATCAGACTTCAGAATCTTAAACAGAGGATCGATGAGATCGTAAGTCAGGCATCTGATGAGGACAGGGAATTCTTTGCTGATCTTCAGAAAATGATAGATGACAGGATAGAACTTGCCGGTATCGAGAGAGATCTTAACCGGACAAAGAAGGGCGTCAGCGGAGACGAGCCGTGTTTTTATGAGCGCAACAGGCTGACGGCCGAGTTTAATTCAACACGTGATAAGGTCCTTAGCGAGAACAGGGACCTGGATTTTGTTGCCGGAATCCCGGGCTGAAATTTTTTTTCGAAAAAATGAACCTGCTTCAAATTCACTGCGTCTATTAGGTAAAAGGTGGTGATCCACTAAGACCTAAGGAGGCAAGAATGAGTTGGAAAGAAAAGCTTTTCTTACACGGTTTCTACAGGCAGTGGCGGAGGATCTTAAGATCCCGTGCGATGTAGATATCGGGAGTGACAAAAAGACAAACAGTGAGAAAATAGAAAAAGATGAAGCAGGAGAAAAAGAAGATGAGTAATGAAGACAATCTGTACAGAGAATACGGTGATCTGGTAAGGAGATACAAAGGCGGCGACACGAATGCATATGAGGAGATCTACGAGAAGTCAAAGCGCCTGGTGTACATGACATGCAACGGTATCCTCGGAAACGCGGAAGACGCCAAGGATGCAATGCAGGATACATACTTAACGGTCTACACTAAGATCAATGATCTGGGCGACGAGGATAAGTTCTTGGGCTGGCTTAAGAGAGTTGCAGCTACAAAGGCACTGGATATGTACCGCCGTAAGAAAGGCGACGTATCCTACGAGGATGCTATCGAATCAGATGAGGCACTTGTCGGTGACGATAACCTGGAGACGCTTCCTGATGCCTATATCATGGAAAAGGCGAAGAGAGATACCCTTAACAATATTATCAGAAAAGAACTGTCAGACGTTCAGTACCAGACAGTCATACTTTATTACTACAACGAGTTTCCTGTTGAACTTATCGCGAAGATGATGAACTGCCCTGAGGGCACGGTCAAGACGAGACTTAAGGCTGCACGTGTTAAGATCAAGGCAGCCGTAACCGAGTACGAAGGTAAGAGTCATGAGCCTATCGGATTACTGGCTGGCGTACCGTTCCTTACAAGGCTCTTTATCGAGACTTCCAAGTTCCTTAATGTTCCACCTGTTACACTTATCCCGAAGGTTCCTGCGGGACAGACAGCAGCAGGAAGAACTGCAGCTCACGGAACGCGTGCCGCTGCTGCAGTACGTAACGGCGCTGTCCATGGAGCAAAGACAGCTGCCAGAGTCGGATTCCTTTCGACTACTGCAGGTAAGATCGCAGTAGGTGCGGTCATCGTGGCAGTCCTCGGAACAGTCGGAGTCGTTACGGCAAAAGTCGTAAGCGATCACAGCAATAACAGTCACAGAAAAAGCCGTCCTCACTATGAGGAAGAAGAAACTGAAGAGATAGAGGAGACAGATGTAATGTCTTCTGAGAGCGAGCCGCAGGAGAGCGTTCCTCAAGCAAGCGAATCGACAGCAGAGAGCGAAGAGAGTTCTCTGATCATCGATCCTGAACCGGGCGAGGTCCCGCTCGAGGATGTACCTGAGCTCGAGCAGCTGAATGCATTTCTGGACAGTTGGTTTACACATGACTACAACTGTGCTTCTCCTGAGGAGTATCTTATCCAGCACCTGATCATGGGTGACGGTCCGATGGAACTGAATTTCGGAATGTATTTTGACGGTTTCGAGATGGAAAGAGGCGTACAGGATCCTGAAGGTGCTCTCATATCCCAGAACTGCTACAAGATCGAGATGGAGAAACTTATCTGGACAGAGAAGAATATCCTCAATCTTTCTGATGCTGATATCGAGCGCGTCAACAATTATATGGATACTGACCTTGCTGATATAGATGAGAATTGGGGCCATTATATTGCTGATGACGGCTACCTCTATTTCACCAAAGGCGATGCCGGTTATTCATGGGTAGAATATCCGATAAGCGTTACGTATGACGGTCAGTACTACTACGTAACGACCAACTGTTATGATGATTTGGAGACAGCATGGAATCCTGATTTTGATCCTATGACTGACGGAGATAATTATCTCTACACAATGGAACTTAAGGAGATCGACGGCAAGGCATACTGGACCATCATCAAGTGCGAACCTGCTGATCATTCACAGGGTAACGGCAGCGATGTTGAGGATCTCTCTTCTGACGGAACTATCGTTGATCCTGAGAATGTCGACTTCAGCACATTGGAAGACAACGGCTGGAAAGATGCATATCTCACCAAAGCTTCCTCCATCACCAAAGATGATTTCAATGATGGAAATGTCGCATTCCCTGATGACTATGAAGTTCATTATGATCTGGTCTTCATCAACAGCGACACCATTCCTGAACTGGTCTGCTGTGTCGATAACGTTGGCGGAGATTCCTGGATAAATGTCTACACTTATGCTGACGGCGAAGTCGTTATGCTGGGCCACAGTTTCTACAGATACAAGATCGATGTCACATATGTTCCTGCCGGCAATCTCATCTGCGAAGGTGGAGCCATGAGCGGAGCAGGTTCCGTAGTCTCCTCAATGTATCTGTGCATGGATGATGACTGCAAGACTCTCTACGAACTGGAGATCACATCTGCCAGATACGACATGGACAAGTACACCAGTGTAGATGAAGCAGTGGCAGCAGGCGAGTATGATGACGATGTCTGGTACACATACTTGTGGGACAGCCGTACTCAGACTTCGACTCCGATGCCTGAAGAAGAAGGAAATGAACTGAGCGAACAGATCAAAAAATCGAAGACACTTTACACCACCAAGAGCTATGACGAACTGGTAGCAATGATGGGTTGATCATAACAAAGAGCGTTTGCGAGAGCAGGCGCTCTTTTTCGTGCATTATTCCGGAGACAAATCAACGTATGATTGTGGATTATAGATCCAGTAATATTGTAAGTTGTGTTCTTTTGATTGCAAGTTATTCCAAGAGCGTTTGCTACGGCAGACGCTCTTTTTATAATG
>CADCQX010000137.1 GCA_902803695.1 Oscillospiraceae bacterium | reverse complement strand
TGATACAGGTGAGCAGGCTCTTGAGATCACAGAGACTTTGGTAAGAAGCGGTTGTCTTGATGTTATCGTAATTGACTCCGTTGCTGCTTTGGTCCCTAAGGCCGAGATCGAAGGCGAGATGGGTGATTCTCACGTTGGTCTTCAGGCAAGACTTATGAGCCAGGCTCTCCGTAAACTTGCTCCTGTAGTTTCCAAGTCCAGTACAGTATGTATCTTTATTAACCAGCTTCGTGAAAAAGTTGGAGTTATGTTTGGTAATCCGGAGACAACCCCAGGTGGACGTGCTCTGAAATTCTTCTCCTCTGTAAGACTTGATGTTCGTAAGACAGAAACATTGAGAAGCGGAACAGATGTTATTGGTAGCCATACAAGAGTTAAGGTTGTAAAGAATAAGGTTGCTCCGCCGTTTAAGGAGGCTGAATTCGATATTCTTTATGGCGAAGGAATTTCTAACGAGTCTTGTATCATTGATCTTGCTGTTGAGAATAATATCATCGAGAAGAGTGGATCTTGGTTCGCATATAAGGGACAGAAGATTGCTCAGGGTAAGGATAATTGCCGTATTTATCTCAAGGAACATGATGACCTTAGAAATGAGATTGAGAAGCTTATCAGAGAGTCCTATGAACCTTGCGAGCAGTTTATAGTAGATGATGAAGCCGAAGAGTTTGATGATTCTTTGGAAGAGACTGATGACGATATCCTTGGAATCGATATCTGAGGTGTAGTCAGATGACAGATGATACTTTGTTTTCAGCAATTATCTCTGAGACTATATCGCATATTGGTATATCCAATCCTTCGTCAGGAAAGATATATAAGTACTTAATTAATAAAGGATACGACAGCGGATTAGCGTCCGATGTCGTATCCGAATTGATTTCAAGGGGATATATTGACGATAGAAGGGCTTCCAGAAGCGTTTTGTTATTAAGGACCGGTAAAAAGAGGGAAAGCAGGCTTCTTTCTCTTCAAAGGCTTATTAATGCAGGTGTTTCTGAAGTCGTCGCTGAATCTGTAATCTCCGATATGCCTAGTGATGAGGAACTTATTTCTGAATTATTCGATTCTTCTTTACCATATGGGTTTGATATTAATGACGAAACCATGCGTAACAGCGCTTTAAAACTGGCAAAACAGCGTGGATTTACATTTGAACTTGCCCAAAAAGAACTCAAAAATAGATGATTATATAGTTAGTTTGTCAAAGGATTGTTTTGTTGTAAAACCTTGCGTTTTGGTATAATTCAAAAATAGTGAGGTGTTTGATGACGAAGGAATCGAAGACAATCAATATATCGCTTGTTTCACTCGGATGTCCGAAAAATCTTGTTGATTCCGAATGTATGATATCTCTGCTTCAGGGCAGAGGTTTCTCTCTCGTTGAAGATATTAATTCGGCTCAGGTTGCTGTTATTAATACCTGCGGGTTTATTGAAAGCGCTAAAAAAGAAGCTATTGATACGATTCTAGATGTTGCAGATCTTAAAAAGCCAAATGGAAACCTTGATTATATCGTTGTTACCGGTTGTCTTCCTCAGCGATATGATAAGGATATTTTGGAATCAATGCCTGAAGTAGATGCTGTTCTGGGCACTTCTCACTATAAAGATATAGCCGAGGTTATTCTTTCTTTATATGAATTAGGTGATACAAATATCGATCTTGTAGATGATGCAGGCGGTATTGATCATCTTTTGGAGGAAAGATATATATCAACCGGCAGTTTTGCTTATCTTAAGATCGGTGAAGGATGTCGTAACAGATGTTCTTTTTGTGCAATTCCTTTGATCCGTGGTAATTATGTTTCCAGACCTATGGAAGAAGTCTTGAAAGAAGCCAAAAATCTTGTTTCACGAGGTTTTAAGGAGATTATTCTTGCTGCTCAGGATACAACAAACTATGGAATTGACTTTGACGGCAAAAGACATTTGGTTGAGCTTTTGAAGGCTATTACTGCTATCGAAGGTGATTTTACTGTCCGTATCATGTATGGATATATGGACGGCATAGAAGATGATCTTATTAATGAGATCAAGTCAAATCCTAAGATTGCTCATTATATGGATATACCTATCCAACACGGTGACGATCATATCTTGAAAGCTATGAGAAGGCGTGATGATGTTGAAAAGATCACATCCGTCTTGACTAAACTTAGGAAAGAGATTCCTGACATTATAATCAGAACTACTGTATTAGTAGGTTTTCCGGGTGAAACCGAAGAAATGTTTAATAATCTTATCTTAAATCTTCAGAAGTGGAGATTCGACAGATTGGGCTGCTTTGCATTTTCACCTGAAGAGGGTACAGATGCATATGATCTGCCTGATCAGATAGATCAAAAGACTAAGGAACTCAGGTGTTCCAAGGTCTATGAAGTTCAGAAAACTATTTCCGAAGAACTCAATAAGGCACGTTTGAACACTGAGGTCAAAGTGACTATTGATTGTATTTCGGATGATGGTATATTTTATAAAGGTCGAAGTTACGGCGAGGCGCCTGAGGTCGATCCGGAAATATTCGTTGCTGCTACAGATGACGAATTAGAGATCGGAAAGTCCTATATGGTGCGTATTGTCGATAGTTCCGACTATGAATTAACGGGAGTAACTGTATGAATCTGCCTAATAAGCTTTCATTACTAAGGATTATTCTTATTCCGATCACGCTGTTGTTCATGCTTCCTATTTCTATATATGGATTTGAACCTGCGGGATGGAATAATTTCATTAATAATCATGGACTTTTTGTTGCAGGCATTGTATTTATTGTCGCTTCATTAACGGATATGTTCGATGGAAAGATAGCTCGTAAATACAATCTTATTACTAACCTTGGTAAGTTTTTGGATTCCTTGGCTGATAAGATGCTTGTAATCGGAGTTCTTTTGGCTTTTGTTGAACTCGGTAGAGTATCCGCCTGGTTTGTCATGATCATCTGTCTTAGAGAATTCATGGTAACTGGTATTAGAATGCTTGCTTCTCAGAAGGGTGTTGTAATGGCAGCCAAGATGATCGGAAAGGTTAAGACTACTTTCCAGATGATCGCTATTATCTACCTTATGTACGAGCCGACTCTTAATAAGATCTTCCACTTATTTGACCTTAATCTCGAGACTCCGATCAAGATCTTGGGCGATATTCTGTTCCTGCTTTGCGTCATTATGACAATCATTTCAGGTATGGATTATCTGGTTAAGAACATTAATTATCTTAAAGAGTCTGACTAACAGATATTAGTCCAAATTTATTTCTATTTTGGCTATTGACAATTTTTAAATGTTACATTAAATATAGTTTGTAGGTTGTGTAACAATCTCGTTAACGGAGGTAAAATATGTCTAACGAAGAATTATTTCAGAATATTAAGCAAATGATCGTCAATCAGCTTGGTGTTGATGAGAGCATCATCACAATGGAGTCATCTTTTGTAGATGATCTTAACGCTGACTCCCTCGACATGGTTGAGCTCGTAATGGCTATGGAGCAGGAGTTTGATATCTCTATTCCTGATGAAGTAGCTGAGAAGGTTGCTACTGTTGGAGACGCAGTTGAGTACATCAAGGGTTTGACAGAGTAATTTGTTCTGTTATTGAGTATTCAAGAGCTGAATGTGCTTAACGGTACATTCAGCTCTTTTATTAGGAGGCGATATGGCTTATACATTTGAGGATTTTGAAAAGAACCTTGGTTATGAGTTCAAGAATAAAGACCTTTTAAAGCTGGCTTTCACACATACGACATATGTTTTTGAGCATCATGGTCATCATTATGAGTCGAATCAGAGACTTGAGTTTATCGGTGATGCTGTTTTGGATCTAGTTATCGGTCATAAGCTTTATGATATGGACCCAAAAGCTGATGAGGGATATCTGTCCAAGACCAGAAGTCTTATAGTTTGTGAGAGATCACTTGCTACTGTTGCACGTAATCTTCGTATCGGAGAACTTCTAATGCTTGGTAAGGGTGAAAAGCAGAGCGGTGGAGATGATAAGGACTCGACTTTGTCAGATGTGGTTGAATCTGTTATCGCTGCGGTTTACTTTGATGCGGGTTTTGAAGAAGCAGAGCGTGTAATTTTAAAAAATCTTTCCGACATAATCAATGATGCGGTTAGCGGCAATATTTTTTTGGATTACAAGAGCAGGCTTTTGGAACTTGCGCAGAATAAAGGCGAACAGCATACAGTTACTTTTGAGATCATTGATGAGCGTGGTCCGGCTCATAATAAGGAGTTTGAGGCACAGGTTAAGGCGGACGGCGTTGTTCTTGCCAAGGCTGTCGGCAAAAGTAAGAAAGATGCCGAGCAGAAGTGTGCTAAAACAGCAATTGATGAATACCTAAAGCTTTTCGGAAATAAAAAGTAAGTATGGTATAATCTTATAGTTATTTTTTAATTAAGGACGTACTGATGTTTTTAAAGAAACTGGAGTTGCAGGGCTTTAAGTCTTTCCCTGAATATACTTTGATCGAATTTGACCGTGGCATGACTGCCGTTGTCGGACCTAACGGCAGCGGTAAGAGTAATGTTACTGATGCGATCAGATGGGTATTGGGTGAGCAGAGCGTTAAGTCTCTCCGTGGCGGTAAGATGGAGGACGTTATCTTTAACGGAACCCAGTCACGTAAGGCTATGAACTATGCCGAAGTTTCCATGACATTGGACAATTCCGATCATTATCTCGATTATGAATATGATGAGATCCAGATCACCAGAAGACTTTATAGGTCAGGTGACAGTGAATATCAGATAAATCATGTAAACTGCAGACTTAAGGACATCGTTGGTCTTTTCCTCGATACAGGTCTTGGTAAGGACGGTTATTCCATCGTAGGACAGGGACGAGTTGATGAAATCCTTTCTACTAAGTCTGAGGACAGACGTAGGGTTTTGGAAGAAGCATCCGGTATCGTTAAGTATAAAGTCCGTAAGGACGAGGCTGAGCGTAAGCTCAACTCCACAGAACAGAATTTAACGAGAATAGATGATAT